>CAYXYA010000092.1:0-7563 GCA_964469185.1 uncultured bacterium
CAAAAGGTCAAAGAGATCATCCGGATCGACGGAACTAAATTCGTGCTTGTGAGCGGCGAATGGCTGATGGTCCGCTTCTCGGGCACGGAACCTCTCATGCGCTGTTACTTGGAAGCCCATTCAAAAGAGGGCTTGGAAAAATTACGGGCCGCGGGAAAAGAACTGACCCAAGTTTGACCCGCCATTTTTACCTTGATTTTCGGTCTTCTCTCAATCCCCTGCCTAACTCATATCCTTTGCCCCTTTTTTCCTATAAAATAACCGTTGATTTAACGATTTCCTTCCATGCGTGAGGTTGCTGATGAACGAACCTTCTTTTATGAGCCGGATCATCCTGGGACTTGGCCGGCTTTTACCTTTTTTCATTATTTTGGTGGCGCTTGGTTATGGGGCGGGTTATGTCACCGCTTTGTACACGGATGATATTTTGGCGGTTCATCTCGTTGGGTTCGGCATGGGGGCGCTTTTACTGATCTGGTGGATCCTGGTCATCTGGCGTCAACAGCATCTTTGGCTCCTCGACCTGCAGGAATTTTTCATCCGCAACAAAATGGTCCCTTTCAGTTTCATCAAGTTCAAAGCCTTGGCGCCTTGGAACATGGCAAGGGATGAGGCGCGGCTCCTTCGGACCGCCGCCCACGAGTACCAACACCTGATCGAAAAGGTAAAAGAATCGAACAAGGTCTTTGAAAAATACGTGGGAAGCAACGTTTCGGACAAGGCTGTCAAACAGGCTTCCCAATCCCAATTGGGGGGGGAGTCCCGCCGGGTTTATGTTCTCTTTTCCGACGTGCGGGGTTTTACCAGCATGACCGAACAACTTAAGGTCGATGAAACGCTCGAGATCCTCAACAAGATGTTCACCGCCATGGAAGAGGTCATCGCCGCGAGCGGGGGCGAGATCAATAAATACATCGGGGACGCCATTCTCGCTTATTTCCGCCGCCCTTATGGCGATGAGGTCGAGGCCGCGAAAACAGTTTTGAACACCGCGCTTAGGATGCAAGACCGCTTCGACACATTGAACGTGGGTTTCAAGACGGGTTACAGCAAACCGGTGGAAATCGGACTGGGTATCGGGGTGACCGCGGGCGAGGCCATTGTGGGGAACTTAGGATCGGCCAAGCGTATGGAATTCACGCTCATCGGCGACACGGTTAATTTGTCCTCCCGTCTTTGCGGAATCGCGAAGCATGGACAGATCTTGGTGAACGAGGAAATGGCACGGGTCGCGAAAAATAGTTTTGACCTTGAAGCTCTCCCGCCGGTGCAGATCAAAGGTAAGTCGGGATTGCACACGCCCTACGCGGTGATGCGCCAGCGAATTTCGATGGGAAGATAAATTAGTCAGGATGGGCGGCGCCGATGAAGAAAAAGAAAAAGGCAAAACCATCCGTCATTAGATCCAAGTCCCGGGCTGACGCGGCTTATTCACATTTCCATCTCAAGACCGATCCTTTCACGACCCTTTCCCTTCAAAAACAAAATCTGGATTACTTCGTCGGAAGAGAAGCGCTCATTGACCGGCTTTCTTCCTCCCTCTTTTCGCTTTCGAACGTGGGTCTGGCCGGGGAACCTGGCATCGGGAAGAGCAGTTTGATGCGCCTGCTTCAAACCAAGGTCCCATCGCGGTTCTATTGCGTTAGCATCGGCGTGCCGATGGATGACGCGCATTATTTTTTGTCTGAATTGCTCCGGGAAATACTGGTGGTCATTCCCCGTCTGCCGGGAGTCGACCTCAAGGAAGTCGCGCGCCGATTCGAGACGGAAGAACTCAGCAAGAACGCGGTTTTTTCCATCATCCGGTCCATCGTATCAAAACTCAAAAAACCCCTTCTGATCTTCGTGGACGACCTTGAAAAGATCAAAAGCGACCGGATCCAACACTTGACCCGTTCGGAGCGGACCTTGCAGCTTTTGGAAGAGATCAAACAGCTTTTGGAATTATCCAATGTGAGTTTCGTCGTATCGCTTCAAGAAGAGTTTTATTCCAAGGTCCAGTCGGTGGTACAGGAAAGTGGGGATCCCACGGTGCTGGGTCTTTTCAAGAATATCGTGTTGGTCGAGAAATTCAGCTCAACGGAATTAAAAGAGATCTTGGCCAGGCGGCTCAAGCAAGCCGGGTATCCAAAAGAGCTGGACCGCTTTTTTGAGGCGGAGGCTTTGGTCCTGGCCCTCGCTTTAGCGGGGGGTAATCCGAGGCGGTTCCTTTATCTGCTTTCGGAGGGTATGTACCGGGGTTTCCAGCGTAAAGGCGATAAAGTGGAGTTCCAGGACTTGTTCGAGGCGGTCAACGAACATTTAAAATTGGACCGGGTTTGCCGGAAATTACTCTACTTCCTGGCCAAGTCCGGCCGGGCGGTGGCGTCCAATTCCGACCTGCAGTCTTTCATGAATATGGACATGATCTCCATCGCGAGGCGTCTGGAGGTCCTCTCGAAACACCGTTTGGCGGAGATGGTGGAAGTGGTGGACGGCGTCAAGGTCTATGCTTTGCCCGGCGGTAAAGCTGAGGGATCGACCGCGGCGGAACCTTACGCGGTTCGGGTGTCCCGCACGACCGAGGGTGAAAAAGTCTATAACCTCTCGGACTCGAATATGGACAAAGAAAGCCGATGAAATATTACGTGGTGTTGGTGACGACGCCCGGCCGGTCGGCCAGTGAAAAAATTTCCAAAGGCCTCCTGTCGAAAAAATTGGCCGCTTGTGTTAGTCGCATACCGGGCCTGACCAGCCGTTATTGGTGGAAAGGGAAGATCAAGTCGGCGCGGGAAGAATTGCTCCTCATTAAGACCCAGAAAAACCGATTATCCAAACTGACCCTTTGGGTCCGAAAAAATCATCCCTACGCGATTTGTGAGATATTAGCTCTTCCTATCGCCGCGGGTAATGCGCCCTATTTAAGGTGGATAAGTCGCAGTCTTCGCTGATATTCCGTTCTTGAAAAGAGAGCCGCATGCCGTCGCTTGAAACCTATTCCCGATCCTTCAAGACCCTTATCCGTACCCGAACGATCTGCCTCGTCCTTATGAGCGCGCTGCTTTGGACAGTGGAAAACGCGGGGCGGTTCCTGATCGTCTCGACCGGATGGGAGATGCTTTTCATCGCGGCGGTCTTGAGCCTCGTGTTCGTCGTACTTGGCAAGATCAAAAGATTGATCCCTTTTTTGATGCCCATCGTTTATCTCGTGGATAGTTTTTTCGTGTGTGTTTGGGTCTCGATCTCCGGGGGGCCGGTCAGTTTTTATGTTCCTTTTTTTCTGTTGATCCTTGTCAGCGCCCTTTTGGTCCTGCCCCCGCGTTCAGCGATCGCCGTCGTCACGGTCATCATGGTCATGTTCCTCGGATCTTTTTATATCGATTACTCCTGGCATATCCCTTCCACTTTCGGGGCAGGGAACATCAATTTCGTGTCCGATATCCTGGAAAGATCTTCGACAGAGGTCCGAAAAGACATTTATTTGGACCAGACCCTCCGTTGGTTCTTTTTTTTCACGCTGATGATCATCGTCTGCGCCCTTTTGATGAGGCAGGTCTGGGAAAGGGAAGAGCGTCTTCGCGTCAAGGAAAGGAATCTCGAGCAAAAACGGCACTTGATCCAAATGGGGGAACTCACGGGCCGCATCGCTCATGGGGTCAATACGCCGCTGGGTCTTATCTCGGGAAACCTGGAACTGCTGATGGCGGAAACGCGCAAGACCAACAAGTCCTATAAAACCCTTTCCCAGATCGACCAATATGTTCAAAGGGCCATCCGCACCGTGCGGGATGTGCTCGATTACGGACGACAGAGCATGTCCGAGATCAAGTCCACCTCCTTTTCCAAGATCGCCCAAGCGGTCGCGGCGGCGGTCCAGCCCAAACTGAAGCGGGTCGGCGGCAAACTGATCCTGGATGTCGATCCGAACCTGCCTGAAATGATGGGCTACCCCGAGGGCTTATTCCAGGCGCTGCTCAACTTGGTGGAGAACGCCATTGATTCCATCGACAAAGGAGGATTGGTGACACTGTCCGCGCATTTCGAGCGGCACTCGATGCGGTTGAGCGCCCAGGACAACCGGGGTGAGATCAAGGTGACCATACGGGACACGGGCCGCGGGATCACGGAAGAGGAGCTTCAAAAAGTTTTCGAGCCTTTTTATTCCACCAAGGATTTTGGGAAGGGGACGGGATTGGGGCTGGCGATCGTGAAACGCATTGTGGGGGAGCATGGCGGCGACATCCAGGTGCGAAGCCGTGTAGGGGAAGGCACGGCCTTCACTTTGTTGTTCCCTGTCCAGGGATTGAAGGTCCAAGAGACCGTTTCTTCGGAGAATTTTTACTATAATAAACCTGACACATCAAAGGATCAAAACCCATGACCCGTCTCGTGAAAAAAAGGAAAACAACTGCCGGCACGGCACCCAAGCGCAAGCCGCAGCAGGCGCGCCTTTTGGTGGTGGATGACGAGATGGATTTCGTCAAATTGATCGAAAAGATCCTCGCCCAGGCGGGATACCGCGTGGACACGGCCACCAGCGCGACCGAGGCGATCGCCCTTCAGCGAAAGAACGCCTATGACCTCGCTCTGGTCGATCTCCGGATGCCCGAGATGACAGGGCTCGAACTGCTTCAATATCTTAAAGCGCGGGACAAGACCATCTTCGTCATGCTGATGACGGCCTATGGCTCCTTCTCAGTAGGCATCGAGGCCTTGCGCAAGGGAGCCTGTGATTACGTGGCCAAGCCTTTTACGAATAAAGCGCTGAAGGAAAAAGTGGCCGAGGCGCTCAACCGCCGGAAGCAGTTCCTGCAGGAACAGCAGTCCTTTCACCAGCGTTCCAATATGGACGAACTTTAAAAGTTACAACAAAGATCAACTTTGGAACTGTGATGAATGGGATGAATGAGATAAAAATTGGGACTTATCAGCGTTCATCTGTGTTTATCAAAGTTACAAAGTCTTGGTTTTTTGTTCTTTATGCTGAAAAATCCTGTTTCCATTAAGGTCTTTTAGTTATGGCCAAGAAAAAAACATCTCCTCAACGCAAGAGCATTCCTGAGCCCACCATCGCGCGGCTTCCCCGGTATCTGCGCAGTTTCAGCGAATTCGCCCAACAGGATCAATTGGTCATTTCCTCCAAAGAACTGGCGGCGGTTTCCAGCATCAATCCTGCTCAGGTGCGCAAGGACCTCGCTTACTTCGGCCAGTTCGGCCAAAGGGGTATCGGTTATGACGTGAAAACGCTGGACGCCAAGATGCGGGAGATCCTCGGGCTCCATAAAACCTGGCGCATCGCCCTCGTTGGCGCGGGTCATTTGGGAACGGCGCTCTTGCAATACGGCGGTTTTTCCAAAGCTGGGTTCCGTGTCGAGGCGGCTTTCGACGTGGATCCTTCCAAGGTGGGTTGGGAACTTGAAGGGGTCCGGATCTGGGCGACACCGGCCATTCGCCAGGTGGTCCGGGAGAAAAAGATCGAGATCGGGATCATCGCCGTGCCAGCCAGTCAGGCTCAAAGGGTCGCCGATGACCTGGTGGACGCGGGCGTCCGCGCCATCGTGAACTTCGCGCCTTGCGCCCTGACGGTGCCAAAATCCGTTTTGGTCCGCGGCGTGGACCTGGCTTCCGAATTGGAACATCTTACTTATTTCCTGGGGAAGTCCAGTAAGACCGATAAGTAAATCCCAGCGGATCTCAAACAGACAGATCGCGTGTTGCCTTTATGCCGCTTGCCTAAGAGTTTAAACATCCCTGTTCTCATTAGAGGTTGAATGGCGATTAAAAAAATCACCAAAACCAAGACTTTCCAGGGGTTCCGGAAAATTTACCACGTCCTGGCGGCTTCTTTTTTTCCCCTCGTTTATTTGTATCCTCCATTTCATTTGAGCGCGGCGGCGGTACGGGATTGGATCCTGGTCGTGACCGGGGTCTGTTTCGCCATCGCCTTCGCTTTCGATGTCCTTCGCCTCAACCATCGCGAGTTCAATTCTAAGTTCATGCGATTTTTCTCCGTTTTTATCCGCCAGACCGAAATGGATCGATTCAATGGCTCCACTTTTCTTTGTTTCGCTTTCTTCGCCGTGACGTTCCTTTTTCCAAGACCTATCGCGATCACGGCCATGTTCTTTCTCTCGTTAGGGGACACGGCGGCGGAACTTTGCGGCAAGAACTTTGGCCGAATCAAGATATTCCGCCGTTCTTTCGAGGGGGCATTGGGTTTTTTCACCGTCGCCTTCTTGACCGCTTTCGCGCTTTTCTTCGATTGGCGCATCGCGCTCCTCGGCGCTTTCGCGGGCGCCTTGGTGGAACTCTTCTCCTTCGAGGTGGATGATAACCTCACCGTTCCCTTAGGTTCGGCCCTGGCTCTTTGGTTGGTGTTGTTCGTCTTTCATTTTGGCGGGTCCGTTCCTTCTTTCTAAAGTCATTTTTGATCGTCCAACCAAGATTTAAGGCCTTATCCCTATTGGGTTATTGGATGCACGCCTTTTTCTTTTTACGGCTAACGGACAATAAAAAACGGGTTAGAATGCATTCAGCCATAGTCATGCGGCGCTCAAATCCCAACCTTGTTTAAGATGGCCGCGAAGAGGGAAAAATGAAAAAGCTATTTTCTTCAGCTCTGATCTTGATCGTGATCTTTTGCACGAAAGATCTGTGCTCTCGAGAGGTCGGGGGCCTCTCTAAATATTATGAAACGGTTTCAATGTCTTATCCCGTTCCGGACAACGACAAAAAGAATTTTCCTGATGTAGATTTTAGGTTTGGATGGAACAGCAAGGCGCCTTTCCGGATCGCTGTTCAGTTCGTGAATCGCGGTTATAAGGACCGGAAATTGAAGTTCGCCATTAAGGATGTCACTTCGAAAAAGATGATCGTTCTGGACGGGACCCATCGTTCCCGATTCGGGTCTGAAATGTTAAAGGCGGACTCAATGGGCGCTATTTGGTCGGGGCCTGTCGATAATATCAAGGATGGTTTTTCGTTGTGTGTTTGGAACGGCAATGGCGATAAATTCGTTAAAGCGGCCGTTTCCATTAGTGATCAATGATCGATATTCATCCGGTGGTCGACCTAACGCCGGTCCTTAAACCCTCTCGATCCTAGGAACAGAGTTACATGTCCCTTCCCGAACAAAAACATTTTCAGATGATCGATCAGAAGCGCTTCGCGGAAGCCTCGGGGGATCGTAATCCGATACATATGGATCCCTTGGCGGCGCGACGCACCCAAATGGGAGTTCCTGTGGTCCATGGAATGCATACGGCGCTTTTATGTCTCGATCTTTTCGCCCGATCAACGAAAGACCCGCCCTCCTTATCCGGGATATCGGTCAGTTTTTTGAAGCCTGTTTATGTGGACGATAAGGTCGCTTTCTCCATCGCACGTCAAGATCCGCCGCGTTTAACGGCGGAAGTGGATGGAGTGAAGGTGATGACGATCGATCTGACATTGGGGAACGGATCCCTGTCCTCGAAAAAGATATTGGCGGATACAACGCAAACGGACCGCACTCCCCGGGAGAGGAATTTCATCGACATTGAAAAGGCGATCAAGAAGAACAAAAAAATGACCTTTTCGGGCGCC
>CAYXYA010000093.1:0-7507 GCA_964469185.1 uncultured bacterium
TCCCGCCGAAGGGTATGACTCCGCCGTGCAGGGCCATGCCGTTCAAGGCTGCCGCCATGCCGTGCTCGCGCACGCCGAAATGGAACACCCGTCCCGCGTAATTGTCCGCCTCGAAATCACCGCCGCCTTCGATCATCGTCATGTTGGACTCGGCCAAGTCGGCCGAACCTCCCATGAAGAAAGGCAATTCTTTGGCGATGGCGTTGATGATCTTGCCTGAAGAGACCCGCGTCGCTAATCCTTTTTCATCCGGGGGAAAGACAGGCAATTTTTTATCCAGGTCCGCCGGCAGGTCCTTATTCAAGGTCTGGGTGAAAAGTTTGAGTTTATTCGGATCGGACTTGGCGCAAGCGTCCCGCTTGGCGTTCCACGCCGCCTCCACTTTTTTCCCTTTTTCCACCGACTCCAGGCAGCGTTTTTTCGCCTCCTCGGGAATATAAAAAGTTGGCTCCTGGGGCCATTTGAAGAATTCCTTTGTGGTCTTGATCATGTCCGGAGACAAGGGAGATCCATGGACCTTGGCCGTGTCCTGCAGAGGGCTTCCATAACCGATGTGCGAACGCACCGCGATCAAGGAGGGGCGTTTAGTCTCGGCGTCCGCCTCCGCCATGGCTTTATCCAAAGCTTCCAAGTCGTTGCCGTCGGAAACCCGCAGGGTGTGCCATCCGTAGGCTTCAAAGCGTTTGAGGACATCCTCACTGAAAGCCAGTTTGGTATCGCCCTCGATCGAGATATGGTTGTCGTCATAGAGTACTTTCAAGCGGGAAAGTTTCAGGTGTCCGGCCATGGACGCCGCCTCGTGAGAGACACCCTGCTCCATATCGCCGTCGGAAGCGATGACCCAGGTTTTATGGTTCACCAGTTCGTCGCTGAAACGCGCGGCAAGGCTTCTCTCCGCGATAGCCATGCCAACCGCCGTGGCGAGACCCTGGCCCAGGGGGCCGGTCGTAGTTTCGATGCCTTCGGTATGACCATATTCGGGATGACCGGGGGTTTTACTGCCCCATTGACGGAAACTTTTTAGATCTTCCAGCGATAAGTTATAGCCGTGCAAATGCAGGAGCGCGTAGATGAGCATGGAACCATGACCCGCTGAAAGGACGAACCGGTCGCGGTCCGGCCATTGGGGGTTAGAAGGTGAATGTTTTAAAAAACGGCTCCAAAGAACATGGGCGGTAGGGGCCATGCCCATGGGCATGCCCGGATGACCCGAGTTGGCTTGGCGGGTCGCGTCGACCGCGAGCAAACGGATGGCGTTGACGGCGAGCTGATCGGCTTGGTCAAAAGGTTTGGACATGAAAAACTCCTTGAGGGTTTGCGGGTATTGGACAACGAAGAAACGTTTTAATCGAAAGCGATCATAAAGGCTTGCGGCTTGGAAAGCCTCCCTGCAAGCCGTGCCAATGGCTTACCTCGGCTTCCCCTTCTTTCCAACATAGAAAAACCATTTCTGAACCTCTTCGTCCGTAAAAATCAACCAATCCCGTATCCACATCCTTCAGATGCGCGCCAAATTGAGATAAATTCTCCAGTTCGCGCTCGAAAGCCTGGGTTTGAACATGGATCGATTCCATTTGATGTTTGATGGCCACCTGCGCCGCGAAACCCAGTTTGCCATCGGGCTCACTGCCGGTCATTTCCTCGATCTCGATCTGGGCTTGGATGCGCAAAATGGCGCTTTTTAACTCACGAAGGGTCTTTAAGGACAAGCGGACTTGAGGGAGCAACGCGTTCGCTTCTTGAACAGTCAGTACTTTGATCTTGGCTTTTTCGCCCGCCATGTTGTTCCTTCCCATTGATCAGCAAGCAACGAGCGCCATTGTAGCAGGCCGAGGAAAAAGACCACAATACGGACTTATTATTTAGAATAGATTTTTCACTCGTTAGAAAACAGCTGTTTAAGGCGGATTATGGGTTTTGAAAATGTGTGCCGGCGGCTTTTGGAATACGGCGTTTTAGCGCCCTCGATCTATAACAGCCAGCCTTGGAAATTCTCCATTGATGCGGATAAAGGTTTCATCCGGGTAGAGCCTGATCCAACCCGAATCAGGCCTTTGGGGCTGGACCCGGGTCAGAGGGATCTTTATCTGGCGATCGGCGCCTGCGTGGAGAACATGATCCTGGCCGCACCCGCGCTGGGATATGAAGTGGAAGCTGATTTTTTTCCACCGAAGGGTCCAACGGCACTCTTGCGGTTGAAACCCATGGCCGAAGCGATGCCCGAAAGCCTTTTTCCCTCTCTGTTGATACGACAAACTCATGCTGGAAAATATAAAGAAAAGTCCGTTCAAGAATTGCACTTGGAACGGCTTCGGAATGTCGCGTCCTTCTCCGAAAAAGAAAAAATGTATTTTGTCACGGAGGCAGAACAACGAGACCAACTGATCTCCCTTTTGCATGACGCGTCCCACGAGGGCGCTGGCAGCCAGGCCTTGATCGAGGAGGTGGCGCAATGGATCAGACCGTCCTCTGGGGCGCACGAAGGGCTTCCGATGGGTCACCTTGGCCTTCCTATCTCCGTCCGAACGCGTTTCATGGTCTTACGCTATTTTTCTCTCGCGAAAGAGATCAAGGAGGTCGCGAGGCAAACCCTGTTGCGGCAAGGCCACCTGATCGAGGCGCCGGCTTTTCTGCTATTAACGACCGGTTCACCAAATTCAAAAAGTTATTTCAACGCGGGCCGCTGGCATACTCGATTGACCCTGACCTTGAGTGAGATTGAATTGGGCGCCCAAACGCTTCACTTGCCAGTGGTCTTGAAAACAGTCCACCCCAAGCTGCTTGAGATCTTCAAAACGCCTCAGGGCGAGGAACCGGTGATGCTGATACGGTTTGGTCAGCCGGAGAAAAAAGCCTGGCCCCGAACCTTCCGCCGCCCGCTTTCAGAAAGCCTTATTTCTTGAAGAAATGGATGTCGTAGGGGCAAGGCATGCCTTGCTCGTACAACTGTGGTCATCGCTTGGGACTTGAATTGAGAGGTTGAGATTCAGATACTACTGGTCTCTTCAAAGACGTAGAAATAAAAGGAGGACGTGATGCCAGCACAAGTGGGACAGAAAGCCCCGGATTTCCAGGGCCAAGCGTTGTTGCCGAGCGGCGAGTTCAAGGAAGTGAAGCTCTCCGACTACAAAGGAAAATGGGTCGTGTTGTTCTTCTATCCTCTCGATTTCACTTTCGTTTGCCCGACCGAGATCAAAGCGTTCAATGAAAAGTATGAAGAATTCAAGAAAGCCGGAGCGGAAGTCATCACCGCTTCGACCGACAGCGTTTATAGCCACAAAGCCTGGCAGGAAGGTGTTTTGGGCAAGCTGAAGTTCCCTCATTTGGCCGATACCAATCACCAGACTTCCCGCGCTTACGGAGTCTTGATCGAAGAAAAGGGCATCGCTCTTCGCGGAACCTTCATCATCGATCCGGACGGCACTTTGAAGCACGCGACCATCAATGACACGGCGGTCGGCCGCAATGTGGATGAGACCATCCGTACTTTGGCAGCTTTTGAGACCGGCAAATTGACGGGCTGCGGCTGGACTCCTGGCCAAAAGACGATCAACTAACAGAACCTTTAAAACATTAAGGTTCTGTCGGTTTAAAAAGAGAAGGGGTTTTCTGACAAGAAGGCCCCTTTTTTATTGTCCAAAATTCAAGAAAGATATCTTGAAAGGTTCGAGGAATTTCGTACATTTTCAATGGAGGATCTGGAAGCGGCTCGCCCTAGTAGTGAGTAGGACGGCCAAAGGTGATGAGTAATTTCCAGGTTTTCCGTGAACGGTAAGAAGGTTGGTAAGAGGCCTGGGCAAGGGTGCCCAGGCCTCTTTTTTATAACTTAGAACGGTCCGTAAAAACATCTTCCCCGGGGTTCGGTGGCAAAGGAATCTCTTCCTTTTGAGTGTAAACCATTGTTTTGCCTTTCAACATGGGAAAAAAGAAAGAGCTAGAAAGTCTGGGCGCGTAAAGATAGTTCGAAAGTCCCAAACCTTTCAAGGATTCACTCGAGTTTTTCCATTCGACTTGGTCTTTTAGGATCAAAGCTACCGGACCGTCGCTCAAAATCGAGTCGTGGTTCAAATCAAGCGTAAAAGAATCCGTCAGTCTTAATTGTTTAGGATAGGGAAGCCAAAAAAAGTTTCGACGATTTTTGGCAAGGCTTGTTTTAACCTCGCGGCGGATAACGCCGGGTTTGTTCTTGTTGAACTCCAAAACGATACCTTCGGAAACCTCGTTCTCATCTCGCGGCGTTTGGATGGAATAAACCAACGTTTTATCCCCCATGAAGGCCCGACCCCAGTGCCAACTTTTCACGAATCGATCCAGAGGTACCGTTCCCCAATGGTGGTCGTGATAGCCCTTGCCGATAAATCCCTGATCTTTTTCGACTTCCCCTGCGGCATCGCACCATTGAATAGTCCCTTCGACATGACAGACCGGCGCGCTTAAAACCCAAGTGTGAGTCGAAGGCATCAATGGAGCGGGAAGGTTTGGTATGTCACTAGTTTGAGGCGTAAAAAACAAACGAGCTCGCAAAAGCTTCTTCCCACCGCGCACAGGCGCTTGAACTGTGAGGACATAAGAGGGAGGATCACCGTTGGCGTCCCAATTGAAACGGTTGGGACCCAATAAAACCGCGCATTGATGGTCCGAGGCTTTTAGAAACAAGTGGGAAAACTCCTGGCGGGCCTCGCCTACTAAGCGGTCCTTATGAAAGATACGGAAAGCCACCCCGCAATAATCCAACGGATTCGGCGGCTCAATGGTTTCGCGGGATGAGGAGTTCACTAAAGGCGATTTGGTCTTTTGCCAATAGGTTTTTAAGTTATCCTGATAATAAGCGGAGAAAAGATTGCCCGCTAAGAACTGGATGGAAAAAGAAAAGCCGCTCGTGTTGTCCGTGCCGTCAAAATGCCACCATTCATAAGCGCTCGGGGACTTTTGTTCCCGATGAAAATCTTGACTCACGCCTGAAAGTAGGTTCATGGTGAATATTCTCGCTGACTTTTGGTATTTTTTAGCGGGTTACTTGGTTTTTTGCGCCTGGGAAAACACCCGGTTATTCGTGAAGCCGCCCGCTTTGGATCGTAAGCGTAAAAAATGGCCGTTCGTTTCCATCCTTATCCCCGCGCGAAACGAGGAAAAACGCATCAAGCCTTGTCTTCGGGGAATGCTGACCCAAGACTATCCTTCTTACGAGATACTCGTGCTTGATGACCGATCTACCGACGACACCTTTAATTTAGTGGAGTCTTATTCGAAGCGCAATCGTCAGCTCAAAGTATTGAGGGGAAAAGAATTGCCAAAAGGCTGGCTGGGAAAACCCTGGGCATGCTATGAGTTATCGAAAAAAGCAAAAGGCGAATGGCTGTTCTTTACCGACGCGGATACCTGGCACCATCCTGAAACGCTCAAGCGGACGGTTCAAATGGCGGAGGGCAAACAAGCGGACATCCTCTCTCTTTTCACTAAACAGATAACGAAGACCTGGATGGAAGCGCTCGTTGTTCCGGTCATGGCGTTCCATCTTTTGGCGTTCGTCCCGGCGCGATGGACTTTGGACCGAAAAAATCCCCTAAGCCGATTCGCGGGCGTGAGTGGTCAGTTCATCTTTATTCGCCGAAAAGTTTATGAGGCATTCGGAGGCCACACCGTTGTTAAAAATGAGATCGTGGAGGACCTGAAATTCGGGATGCAGGCGGTGAAAAGGGGGTATCGTGTAGTTATAGGGAATGGATGCGATTTTTCTTTTTGTCGCATGTACACCACGGCCAGGGAAGTTTGGGATGGCTTTTCCAAGAATTTTTTCCCGGCGGTTGGGTTTTCCATCCCCAATTTCTTGCAATCGTTCGGATTCTTGATATTAGTGGGAGTGGCTCCCTTTTTGGCGCTGATGAGCGGACCAAGCAGTTCCATATTTTTGTCCGCACTCACTTTAGTCATGACACTTTGGGGTATTCGAACCCTTGAAGCGTTCTTATACGGGTTCAATAAAACATCGGTTATTTTTCATCCTGTAGGTTGTCTGCTTTTCGCTCTGGTGGGTCTTAATTCCGCTCGGTGGTTTTGGCACAAGCGACGGGGGCATTGGAAGGGACGGGTTCTACACACGCCTTCTCGTTAGCTTTTGGGTGCTGGAGGGTTCTGTTTTTTCTTGGCGATCTCTTCTTGAACCACCCGGATCCATTCTTTCACGTCGGTCTTGGGTTTGGCCATCCCCGGAGGTGTCGGGACTAAAGGTCTTACGGGAGCTATCGACGGGGTCGTTTTGGCTTTGTCCCTGGTCTTATCCACATAAGTTTTTTGAAGATCATCCAACACTTCGCGCATGACCTTCTTTTCCTCGATATTCAAATTGCCTGATGTTTTTTTAATGAGGGAACTGATCATGTTGATCGTGATGCGGGCTCGGGCGAGATTGAGGTCCTTATCCTTGTAATAGGGATGGGGCAACTCGCCGAGGTCGATCTTCGCGGAAGAAGCCAGCATGACGATGAGATCGATGAAATAATAATCGGTCACGCCCCACTCGCGGTTGTCTTTATAGTTTTGAGGTTCGGCCATTGTTTTTCCTATCGATCTCTTTCACCGCTGATCATCCGTACCGCTCTGATCCAGGCGTCCCGTTCGAGACCCAGCGATTCGTGGGAACGATGATAATCTTGTTTCGCCAAGAATTCATTCAAATCTTTTAGCACCTTCTCCAGCGCTTTTTTACCTTGTTCGCGGAGACTTTTCTTGTGGATGGGGTTCATTTTTTGGGCGATGGTTTTTTCCAAATGCGTAAAACAAAGGATGCCCTTTTCGGCGAAGGCCTGACGCAGTTGGGAAGAATGGTCCCAGCCCAAGGCGAACTGACGCACCTGGGTCTGGTCCCTTTTTTCCTCGGACAGGCAGATGGGACAACGTTTGCCCCCGGTTTTTTTCCACCAGGAAGCGGACGGCAAGTTCTTCAGACCATCCTCCAACAACCCGCAGTAGATGACCGCCATATCGAAACTTTGATTTTGCTCAACGGCCTGCCAGGCGTGACGCCGGCAAAACCCGCGGGATTCGGAAAGAGTCTTTCGGGTCTTGGGGTTGGTGGAGGATTCTTCCAAAAGAGATTTTAAATGGCCTTGAATGTAATCGTGCAGGAGAAAACACAGAGGACAGCGGTCTGCCTGCAGAGTTTCGAGATAACGGTCGAAATCTACGGGCGATGACATGGATCGAAGGACAATTTATTTAGAAAAGCTTTTTGGTCCAAAAAGAGGGCTTGCTGTTTTGGACTTTATCTTTCATCGCGGTGAATCCGCTCACGGGGGAAAGACCTCCCATGGGAGGAAGAGGGTGACCCTTGCCACGCGAGGATCTTTGGGTCAAGAAATAATAACCAGCGCCGGCTAAGACCACGACCCCGCCCAAGATCCAAAGTAAATGGTTGTCGGATTTGCTTTCTTTTGGAGCGCTGACAGGAGCGGGAACAGGCGTGCTGGAGGCAGCCATCGGTTTAGCCGGGGCGGAAGCGACGACGGGC
>CAYXYA010000094.1:0-7462 GCA_964469185.1 uncultured bacterium
CATGGAACCCAAAAGCGTGAAAAAAAGCAGTGTTTTATCCAATGGTCTGGGACTGCCAAGGTAAAACCCTGCGAGGGTCGTGACGATCGCCAAAAAATTCAACCGCGGTTTGGTAAGAGTGATGTAGTCCCGAAAGTTTTTCAAGAACTGGTTCCCTTTTTGAATAAATGAAAACTATTGAGGGTTAAGATCAACATCGACGCCAACAAAGCGGCGCCTGTAATGACGTGCACCGAGGTCGGCACGACCATCTTGCTGGTGGCGATAACGAGTATACCTAAGAAGCATTGAACCCAAACCAAAAGAGCCGCGGCGGCGGCGGGCAAAAAGAGAGCCTTTTCCTCGGTGTAGCGCCGGCAAACCCGGAATGAAAGAAGGTTCACCAGGATCAGGACCAGAAAAGCCCCCACCCGGGTATGGCTGAATTGCAGGGTAATTAACGAAGACCAATCAGGCGGTAAGAATTGCCCAAAAGACAGAGGAAAGTCGGGGATGGCCAGTCCTGCTCCTAAATGTCGTGTAACAGCACCTAAAAGAATTTGAACGTAAATCAATCCCGTTACAAATGCCGCCCAAGTCGGTGAAAATCCACGGACCGCAACGATTCTTTCAGATCTCTCAAGCATCCATTCTTTGGATGTGACTACCGCCATCGAAACGGTTAAACAGAAAGTAATTTGAGCAAGACCCGCATGACTGACAGAAAGAGCGGGAGGCAAAAGATGACGGACGGTCATTCCTCCCAGCACGGCTTGAGTGAAAAGTGCCACCACCATGGAAGAGGAAAGAACCTTGACCCAAAGACGATCTTCCACCCAAAGAGTGGTGAAAAACACAGCGAGAATAAGCGAGGAAACAGCGGCCACTGTAAGTCTGTGGCCGTGTTCAAAAAGAACCCCTCCGATCATTGGAGGAAAAAATTGACCAAAAGACAAAGGCCAATCCGGAACCGCCAGACTAGAACCCGTACTGGTAACTAAAGCCCCGGTTGGAAGGATCATAAAAAAAGTACAGGCCGACGCTATAAGCGCCAATCCATGGAACCGCGGATGGTACGCCACGCCTGAATTCGACTTTTTCACGATATGAACCCTCGAAAAAAAGATGGCCCCAGGAATGATCCCGGAGCCATTGCGATCAACATTGACTTGTTAGGACTTACTGCGCAGTAAAAGTGAAACTCAGGTTCTTCGCTTCCCCATCCTTGATGTCCACTTTTTGCGGGGCGGATTCGCCGTATTTCTCCTGCCAAGCTACGATCGTATAGCTGCCAGCCGGCAATCCCGAGATCTTGAAAGAGCCGTCCGCGGCCGTAACCGAGTAGAAGGGATGCGTGAACACGCCAATAAAACACTTCATCCAGCTGTGAACGTCGCATTTGAACTTCAAAGGCATTTCCGCTTTTGTGAACTTTTTCTCGGTTTTCATGCCTTGGTTCGGCTGACCCACATTGAATGTGTCGTTCACCGTCGCCATGGAATGGACATTGTGCAGGGTCGGGTCGCTGTTTTGGATCTCCAGCGCTTGTCCCACCTGAATACCGAACACGTGGGGGTGATAGGTGCAACCCTTTTGATCCAACTGAACCGAAGCGGCAGGGGCCGGATAATTACCCGCTCCCTCCTTCACATACACCATCACGTTAGCGAGTTCACCTTTTTTATTCGCGACAACAGTTTCATCTGAAACCGATCCCGTATGTTGAGCCTTACAAGTCGGATCGGCATCCATGCTGATCACCGAGGGTGCCGCGGCTTTACCGGTTAAAGTCACCTTGCCGGCAACACTAGCTGTTCCCATCACCGCTGCAGCCTTCGAGCCTCCACCGCCAGCCATCAAATCGTCATCGTCTTTTTGTCCGCAACCAACTGTCATGACAAACCCCGCCACAGCCACGAGCGCGAAAAGCTTTTTAAAGTCCATCGGAAATCTCCTTCGATTTTTAAAGTGATAAAAAAAGACGTCTCGCAACCGGGACATCCTTAAACTCGAAACAGTATTCCCTTATCAACCTCGATTTAATATGACTTAAATCACATTGAAAAAAAGTTTCAATACAGGGAATCGAAAGGCACTCTACCTCCGCCGGCTTTTAGAAAGCAAGCGGGGACGAGAAAGTCTTAATTCGTCTTGCCGATCATAAAGAGATAATCGCGCAAAGCTTCACGTTGTTTTGAGGAATTGCCGTGGAAATATTGCGGCGCGGGTGAAACATCCTCCGGTTGAGGCCAGAACCCCGGCATACGGGTACTAGGCATGAGAGAATCCGGATTCTTGAGCCATTCTACGATCCATTCAGGTTTCAAACGTTCTCGCACCTTCAACAGGTCCGGCGCAGCCGAGGACAGATCCGCGGGAACCTTAGCGCCGACAATATGGCACTTCTCGCATTGCAGTTTTGTGAACAATCCCTTGGCTTCGACCAAGTCTTTTCCAGCCAATTTTTCAGCGGTGACGGTCTTGAAAGGATAAATCTGGTCTTCTTTCAAATTAAAGTAAGTAATCACATCGCTGACTTCCGCGTCCGTCCAATGGAAACTCGGCATGCGGATATGAAGCCAAGGACGAATCGGATGGACGTTCGTCAAGAACTCATGGAACCATTCGATCTGGACCTTCGCCCCTTCTTTACGTAGGTTTGGCGGTGCCAAGGAAAGATCGATATTCTCTTTATCATACATTTCACGGATCTTCCCGCCCTGATCCTCGATCAAGTGGCAACCGCGGCAATTGTAGTTGGCAATAACTCTGCGGCCCTTTTCAAGAAGAACACCATTACCGTGGATTCCGGCGGTCATCGCGTCAGAAATAAAGGTTTTCGTGAGGCCTAACACCGCGACCGCAATCGACTCGCGATCTTCATCGCTTAAATAAAAATTGGGCATTTTTAAGCGGTCTTGGAAAGCCACCATTTTCTTATCGTCAAACCGGCGCGGATTTTCGAGTTTGGCGTTGATAAAACTCTCGTGGGTGTGTTCTAACTCGGCCAAACCGAAATCTATCTGGCTGACCCGCTTGGTTCCCCAATCAGAGAGTTCGGTGCCGATCCCCTTCGCCGTCTCAAACCCTTGAATCGCATGACAACCAAAGCAACCGTACTTGCCCAAACTCTTCTGACCCAAGAACTGGTCGCGAGCCTTATCGCTCATCTGGGCCAGCGTAACCGCGGCATCTTTAATTCCATAAAGCGGTTTCAAATAATCCTGGATCAACCCGTCCCGGACGGACGGATCGGCTTGTGGGACGCTCGCTTGTTCAAAGTCTTTGTTCCGTTTTGACATGAGATAAGCGGTGATATCTGACGCTTCTTGATTCGACAAACGTAGTGACGGCATACGGGTTTCAGGGTTGAAGTGGCGAGGATTCTTGATCCAGGTGTAAACGAAAGTCGCGGATAATTTGCTTCCCGTTCCCGACAAATCGGGAGCGAAATCAGCGTGATGGGAGGTGACATCCTCGATACCGTGGCAAGCTAAACAACCCACTTCTTTGAAGAGCTTCTTTCCATTGACGACGCTTCCCTTGCCCGGAGTCTCATTGGGGGTGTAATTGCCGGAATGGTCATAAAGATACTCAACGATCGAGTGTAATTCCGCTTTAGTTTTCGCCAGCGATTCATCATCATTGTTATTGGTCTGTTGGAAAAAGCTGGGCATACGGGCCGCGGGATTAAAGGACTTCGGGCTCCAAACCCATTTCTCCACGAATTCTTTCTTTAATTTACCTTTTACGCGGACCAGTTCAGGCCCAGCCTTTGTCAAACCCTCAAGATTTTTCACTTTATGACAGCCAACACAACCGCGAGTAACCATCAATTCACGACCCCGGTTCAACTTGGGGGCGAAGTTAACATGTTCCTGCATTCCATGGCACTTCAAGCAAGAACTCTCGGTATATTTCAAGGGGAGCATCATGCTCTGAACACCCTCAGGTTGTTTCCAGTCATACTTGTGTTTCCATTTTTTCGCCTGCTCTTCATCGTTCGGCACATGAGCGCAGCCATTGAAATTAACAGCCGCTCCCATACCGCCGTGACAAACGGTACAGCCCACCTTATCCATCGCATGGGAGCTGTTGGAGCCGACATACAGGTCCAAATGCGGATGAGTACGGAAAGGCTGAGGCGCGTCCTCATAGCCTTTTTTTTTTTTTTCCAAATGGCAGGTCATACAGCGGTCAACCCGCATGGTTTGAGCGAAATATAGGTCTTCAGGAAGGTTCTTTAAAACCACCTGCTGGATCTGGATCGTCGGGGACATGAAATCGAGCAACATGGCGTTTCGAATATGGAAAAGAATGTAAGGGCCCAAATTCGAGAAAGACAAAGTGGGTCTCAGACTTTGGATTTTGGCATTCAAGAGGTTAAAGGAAGCGAGCATCTTATCGACGCGCGCCTGGGTCGCGTCGCGTTTGGAGTAAATTCCACTTAAATCTTTGGAAGCCTGATCTTTTGACTGGGTCAATTCAAAAACTTGTTGATTGAGTGCTTCAGCCTGGTCGATCTCGGATCCTAATTTTTTCCCAAATTTCTCTACTTTCTCGCCGTTCTTGTTTTTTTCGGAATAAACGTATTTATCCGCGTCAACATTCGCCTTTACCATTTGATATTCAGATTTGATCTTGAAGATTTGTGCGTCCAACTTTGCCGACTTGGACTCGAGTTTGCTGATTTCAACTTGGTGAGATTGGAGCTCTTGCTTGACTTCTTTTAGATCGGATTTGAGTTGTTTATACTGCGCCCTATCAATATTGGAAAAAACTTCCGATCTTTGCTCAGCCATCTTCGATAATTGAAGATTATTAAATCTACGTTGGCAATCTTTCCAATCGCGATCGTAATCTTTGATAGCCATCCAAACCACGCAAGCTAAAAGCGCCAAGCTGGACCACAGAAACCACTGGGTCAACTTTTTGCTGTCGTAAGCTCTTTCGTCTTTGAAGTCCGCCAAGGCTTTATCCTTACGCTAAATGTTAAAGAAAAATTCCGGTATCGCCACAATGTACTTAAGGTTCAAAACCCACCGCAAAACCATCTTTATTGGCAGCGCCGCCATTGTCAGAATGAGGAAGATCAATATCCCGTAGCGGGCCACGCCCAACTTTTCGAGCAATCCTTTAAGGAGAGGTATTTTCTGGGTTAAAAGAGGAGGCAACCCGATCAAGTAGAAACCCAAAACTAAAAAGCCCCAAATCTCACGGACAAACCAGTTGGTGGGTAAACCCACATTCAAGATCTTGACCCAAATATACTCAGATAAATTGATGTTATTCAGGACCACCACTTTGTGCGGATCCCATTCCTCAAAAGGGCCGAAAAAGTTCCAACCCGGACCGCGCATGAAAGTTCCCAAAAATATCAAAGTGACCCAAAGGATAAAAAAACCAAAGAGAAACGGGGTGATCGCGTATTTTCTTTCGCTGAAAGTGTAATAGCCCGCACCCTTGGGGTTCTTATCGATATAGGGGATGGCCATAAGACCCACGATGATCAAACTCGGGAAAACCACGCCGGCCAGCCAAGGATCGTAATACACCAGCATTTCTTGGAGTCCCAGGAAGTACCAAGGCGCCTTGGAAGGATTCGGCGTCCAAGCGGGAGTCGCCGCTTCTTCCAAAGGAGCGTAAAGACACAAAGACCAGATCAAAAGAACCACACCGCCAACGATGGTGGCGATGAATTCGATATAAACCAAGTCAGGCCATACATAAACTTTTTTGTCCGAAGTTTCTTTTTCGACCGGAGGTTGACCCTGCGCTAAACGCCGGTCATTCACGACGCCCTGGCGGAACGAAAGCCAGGTGAAGAACGCGACCGAATAAACCATGAGGAAGATCGGAACGTTGTCGGCCTTAGTAGCGATCTCGTGGAAGTGTTTGTTGAACAGCGAAAGAATAATGACAGCGATCGAACCAAGCAGCAATCTCAAGGCGAATTTTGGCTCAGTCCACTTATCTCGATACTTGATCATCGCCCAGAAGGCAATGACAGAAAAAATGAAATAAGACCAGGGTTGGACAATAAAATCGATCGCGTCAGTTAAATAATGCATATTCCCTCAAAATGAACAAGTTTGAACAACCCGTCATCCGCTCGATCAGAGCGGTCCTGAAATACCGCCGTCTTTACGAACACGCCAAAAGTGGATGGCCATCAAAGTCGCGGCTACGATCGGAATAAACACACAATGAAGAACATAAAAACGGAGCAGGGTGGCTTCAGATACAAAGTGGCCGCCCAAAAGAGCGAAGTGGATATCCGAGCCACCGTGTACTAAGTGCACACCGCCGATCTGGATCATCGAAGCTCCCGGACCCTCATATCCCAAGAAAGGTGTGGCGCGGGCCATATTGGTCCCGACCGTGATAGCCCACATCGCCAGCTGATCCCAGGGAAGCAAATAGCCTGTGAACGAAAGAAGCAACGTCAAAACCAAAAGGAGAACGCCCACCACCCAATTGAACTCGCGGGGCGGCTTGTAAGAACCTGTCATAAAAACACGGAACATATGAAGCCAAACAGAAATTACCATAGCGTGCGCGCCCCAACGGTGGATCTCGCGCAGGATACCCAGAGGCACATGTTCTCTTAAGGCCACGATATCGTAATAAGCGTACTCGGCCGTCGGACGGTAGTAAAACATCAACAAAACACCGGTTACCGTCAAGTTAAGGAAGAGGAAGAACGAAAGACCACCCATGCACCAGGTGTAGCTCATCTTCACGCCCGAATGACGGGCCTTTACGGGATGCAAATGTAAAAACACATTGGACAAAACCGCCATAACACGGTTACGCGGGGTATCCGGATAGCCGTGGCGGAAAATGGATTTCCAAACTTGGCCCTCAGCGATAGCTTGCTTGACCGCTTCCGGTGAAGGTTTCTGAGCTTGCCACTCAGCGATCGTTTTTTTCAATTTATCCAACATGCTCAAGTCCTTTTCCGCTGGCTAACTCAATCAGGCTTTATATTCCAAAAACGACCCTGCCAGACCCCATTGACCCAACTCGTATTGGAACTTCACGCTTTCATCCACCACGATCTGTCCATCCTCACCCAGCGTGATCAAGAAACGTTCCAAGGGCCGGGGAGCTGGACCTTCAAAATTAATACCAGTAATGTAAAAACCACTTCCATGACAAGGACATTTGAATTTTTGCTCGGCTGAAAGCCAATCCGGCGTACATCCCAAATGGGTGCAGATCGTCGAAAGAGCGTAAAAACCTTTATCGTCCCGCACAATCCAAACCCGATGGCCCTCTTTATGCCGCAAATCCACACCAATCGAATAAGTTTCCGGAAATCCCGCGCTGAATTTAAGGGGCGGTTCAAAAGTAACATTGGGGAAGGCAAACCGAAGAAGAGTGCTTAAAGCTCCCATGGTTGCGGCCGTAAAAGCTACCCAAGCCCAGCCTAATAAAGAAAGGAATGAACGACGGCTAATCTCAGGATTCAACGCCATGC
>CAYXYA010000095.1:0-7414 GCA_964469185.1 uncultured bacterium
GAGTGGGCGAGTACTTCAAGGTGAAGAATCCCAAGATCAGGATCATCGGTGTGGAACCGGCGGCTTCTCCTATTTTGTCGGGAGGCAAGGCGGGCACTCATCGTATTCAGGGTATCGGGGCGGGGTTCATTCCGCCGGTTTTGAATCGTTCGGTCGTGGATGAGATGGTGACCGTCACGGATCAAGAAGCCTACCGCATGACCAAGCGCCTTGCCCGCGAAGAAGGGCTTCTTCTTGGTATCTCTTCCGGCGCGAATGTCGCGGCGTCGCTCAAGGTCGGCGCGAAATTAGGGCCGAATGCCCGCATTGTCACCATCTGCTGCGATATGGGCGAACGTTATTTCAGCCTCGAGGATGAATTCGAGGCGGACGCACCTTCGGACAGTATTTAAAAGCCGCTGTGGATCCGGGGACCGATGGGCTGCGCGGCGATGATCCCGGATTCCTCGTCCAAAAGTTTATCCCACCGAGCCTGGACTTCCTTCGCAGGCAGCACCTTTTTGGACATATCCACGAACAATTGATAGTGGCCGTTTTCCGACGAGACTAAACTGCCGTAAAACTTCGATAAATCCCCGTCCTTCGCTTCTTCCGATAACCGCATGAACCGCTCACAGGAACGGGCCTCAATGAGGGCGGAGACTAACAGTCGGTCGGCCAACTCCTGGTTACCTTTTCCTTTGCGGACCAACTGCCGTAGATCGATGGCATAGGGATTTTTGTGGGTCCTCTCCAGTGTTCCGCCCTTTTTCTCCAAGAGTTTCAAAGCCAATTGCATATGCAGGGTTTCGTCCCGGGCGATGGAAGCAATGGAGGAAAGCCAGTGGCTAGGCGCTTTAGCGCTCGGCCAAAGATTCAGAAACTCCAGCGCGTTATTGGCCGCCTTTTTTTCCAGATAAACCTGATCGGAAAGGAGTGCGGTTGGATCATGAAGTGCCGCGGAGGCCCAGCCTGTCGGAGTCATGCTTCGTAGCGGAAGTTTTTGAGTGTTGGACATATGACCTCGGATTATATGAAACAACTCATATTCTTTTGCTTACAATGGGGAACATTGTAACTAGAAAAGGGGGCCGCTTGGCTCGTTTTGAATGGCTTCAAAAATATGAAAAGACCCTGAATCGATGGTTCAAGGATTTCACGTCCATTCTTTGGGCCACCGTGAAAGTCATCAACAAGGGAAACAGGCCCACGCGCGGTCATAAACGTCTCTACGCCAGTTCATTGGCCTTCAAGACCCTCCTGGCCTTGGTCCCGGCTTTGGCTATCGTCATGGCGGTCTTAGCGAGTGATTCCTCCAGTCAAAAAAGGGAACAGTTCCTCGATCAGATCGTCGATGCCCTTTATCCGGTCAGCACGCAATCGGACATTGAGGACCCGTCGGAACCTAAAAATCTCCAACAACTGAACCAGGCAGGGAAACAGCAGATCAGGATCTCGATGAAAAAATTCGCGAGTCACGCGCGACGGGTCGGGGTTATCGGATTTGTCGGTTTTATCGTAGTGGTTTTCCTACTGATGCGCGATGTGGAGAACTCGTTCAATTTTCTTTGGGGCATCACCGATTCCAGGCCGCTTTTCGTGCAAATGATCCGTCACACGATCTTCTTTATCGGTTTGCCGACATTGGCGATCGCGTTCCTGACCCTGAAGGGATGGGTGGGTAGCTGGGAACTTTTAAGACCTGTGCTTCACAGCTGGTTTTTTACCGCGCTGATGCCATTCTTGATCCTTTGGACGGCTTGCGCCTGGATGTATTACTGGATACCCAATTCCAAGGTGGAGATAAGGTCCGCGGTGATCACAGGCTTATTCGTGGCTTTTATCCTATCCGTCGCGCGGTGGGTGGTGGGCTGGTACGCCTTGAAGATCATCGGCAATTCCAACGTTTATGGGGCCCTGTGGATGATCCCCATGATCCTGATCTGGTTTTATATTTCTTGGACGGTCATTTTATTCGGCGCGGAGGTCACTTTTTTTGTACAGCGGCATAGAGTGGAGAGCGCGAATTAGTTTTCCGGTGTTGGTTTGGGTTTTTGCTTTTTAATTGGTTTTCGTTTTTTGTTCTTATCAAAGACTCCGTGCCCGGGTTTTGGGTTGGGCAGGCTGACTTTTTGTCGGGAGCTATCGTCCTTATTGGCGCTCGATTTTTTCTTCCCTTGTCTTCCTGATTTTTTACGTTTGAGTAGTGGGCCTTTTTTAAGCGATGGCGTTTTTTCACGAAGAGAAGTTTTAGACCTCTGGATGATCGGTTTCTCTTTCGGGAGGAGGGTTTTAAGTCTTCTCCCGCCACCTTGCTTTTCAAGTTTTCTTTCCTTCAACAATTGGTGAAGCACTCGTACCCGGCTCCTTTGACCTACCAGGGATAAGCGCTCTTTCAAACTGTTCCGTTCCTCCAGCGGCAAGAAGGCCATGGTTTGAAGCAGCTTCGTTCTTTCGAGTCGTTTTTTTCCTATGACGGCTTTTTGTTTCAACCAACCCTTGTAACGGTTTTTTTCAGCCTTATTGAGAGCTCTTTGGGCCAGGAAAATTTTCTTTTTCTTCGAGAAGGCCGAGCGCTGGTTGGCTTTCACCAGCTGGCGTTTTTTGTCTTTTTTCATCTCTATTACGCCGCTGAAAGTACTGGCACTCACCGTATCCTTTTGGGTTTGAACCTCGAAAGAAGTTCCGCGTACTCCGCAGATAACGCCGCCCGCCTCGACCTCAAAAACCGATCCGCTCCCGCCGAGCTTTTCGACTTCCGACAGCACTTTCCCCAGGATCAATTTAAGACGGCTGGTGAACCCTTTAGGACCGTTGGGTTTCAATTCCGATATTTTGACGCTGCTATCGGCGGACAGATGGATCATGGTCATGGAATTCAAAGTGAGGGAGACTTCCGAGTTCTTTTTCGTGATGATCTCATCGCCGGCTTCCACGGCTTCTTCCAGTTCGGCCGCCTCGAGCTCGGTGGAACCGCGTTGGATGATATAGACCGTTCCTTTGAGGTCCTCAATGATATAGGCCATGGGTTCAGGGGTTTCGGTAGGGGTAGGGACGGGGGAAGAGCTGGTTTCCGTAGCGGTGACGCTGATGACGGGCGTGACCGTCGGAATGGACGTTGGTAATTGCATCTCAACGTCGGCTTGTTTTTTTGAGCAAGCAAACGCGCTCAAGCCGATCAGGAACAACAATGTGAAAAGCTGTTTTGGCATGGGGCCTATTTTAAGTACCTCTTTGAAGAAATCACCAAATAAATAGGGTCTTTTTTGTTGTGTCGTTTTTGACGTTTTTAACCCTTAGGAGGCATTCAGTTGCCATCGAGCGTTTTTAAAAAATCGGTCAAAGCTATTGTGATTATTTCGACGTTGTACTGGGTTATAGGAATTTAGGAAGATAAAAAAAGGTCCAGATTCTCCGGGCTTTGACTGGAAGATCTAGCTTTTTTTATGAACGATTAAGACCGCTGTGTGATGCGGTGGATCCGGTTGAGGAGTAGTGGATGGGTCAGCTGGTTCTCGGCTTTCTTGGAATACTTGTTTTTAGCCACTTCCTCGGCTTGAGCTAGAAGGCTTTCGCGATTCACGTAAGGAAGAAGAGCCCAGCCGACAGTCAAGATCAGTAACCCCGTGAAGGCAACATTGTTGTCCTTGAGCAAAGCTACCGCAATGGAATCGCATGAATATTCGTCGAGGCGGCTGAGCTTTTTGAGGGCATTTCCCATCCATGAGCGAAAAAGACCATTGTGGTTCAAGGCGATATGCCCGAGTTCGTGAGCAATGATGAAGGCTAACGACTGCGGGGCGTTGGACGCAAGGCATCCTCTGATGAGGTCGTCAGTAAGAAGAATGACGTTTCTTTTGCCGTACCTTACCGCCAGCGCGTTGAGCACGTTATCTTCGACGATATAGACGGAGACGTCCTTGGTGATGTTAAGTCTCTGTTTGAGAGTCATCATGGATTCGTAGATCTGGGGAAACTGTGTCGTGCTTACGAGGACTCCTGATCCGTGAATGCGAGCCATGGCTTTTTTATGAAGGTAACCAGCGAGGAAGGGATAGACAAGTAGGATTATGAGAAGAATTCCGTAAGAAAGGGCGATGCCTATTAGCGATCCAATGATGGCGATGAAGAAAGCAAAAAATACGTAAAACCCTGTTCCTTTTTCCACATAGTCTTTCGCGTTGATGTTTTCGCCTGAAATAGTAATGTTCGGAAATTTTTCACTCATGGTAATACCCTTTCCTGACGCGATCTAGTCAACCTGAAGCGCGACAATTATAAGTCTTTATTATCTATTGTGGAACAAGCATAAGAGTCGAGTTTTTAGATATTAACGAGGAGTTCATCATCGGTGCCGACATTGCTATATTGATGTGTGTTCAATTAATATTTTGCTGTTATTCGAGGTCACTTTGCGGTCCTACCTAATAGCCCTTTTGGGTGCGATAACCTTTTTTCAAACTTCCATTTTGTTAGCTCAAACCACCAAACCGCCTTATTTGATATCGGCGAGTATTCATCTTGCGGTGGATGATTCGGCGGATATTTGGATCAATGGTGTTTATGTCGAACGATGCCCATATACGCCATTGGATATCGATAAAGTCATAGAATTTAATTCCTCCAGTCTTTGCTACTTCAAGCGGGAAAACATTCTTGCGGTTAAAGTCACGGACACCACAAATCCTCCTGCTGGGGAAGACGACATTGGGTTTGCCTATGTTATGAAACTGACTTTTTCCGATAAAACGGTGAAAGTCATTACGAGCGAAGAAACGGAAGAGCATCGAAGCTATTACATTCCTAATTCCGAATTAACCGAACCTTATGGCTGGCAGGGGATGAATTTCGACGCCTCGCAGTGGGTTCCCGCCAAGAATTCAGGAACATCTATCCCTGGATGCTCTCTTGTTAACAGCCCTGAACTGGATCAGGTCGTGTCTTTCTTGACGGCAACATCGACTGGTTATAGCGTCCAGCACCTGGGTGAAAAACATCTTTTTAGGCGGAAGTTTTCACTCAAGTTATCCCAGAATCCCAATTGTGCACCTGAGCCCGCGAAAACATTTATCCCAACGGCGATTCCAACGCGCGGCCCGGTTAAGTCTGCGACGCCGAGGCTTTTAGCGGCTCATCACAAACCTATTTTTGCTCCACTGCCGACGCCTTCCCATACGCCGACTCCGACAGCGACAGTTCCGCCTCCTCGTCCAACCTTCACCCCTATTCCTCCTGTTAAAAAGATCATCACTCCAATAGTCGTAAGACTCTGGGCGACGCCGACCCCGCGCCCGGTCATCGCCCGCCCTCGAATTATTTGGCCAACAGCCACGCCTACCCGGGTGATCGTGTTGACTCCCACCCCCACTATCACATTCCGGGAAATTCCGACATCGACCCCAGTACCTCTAGTCCCAACGCCCGTTTTTACGCCAGTAATGACCACCGAGATCTCGGCAATGGCGGTTACTTTTTCTCTTCCACCCGCGAACGTCTTGGTGACCTTTGCCGATGGGCCTGGGACTTATCAGGTGGAAGCGGTTGACGCGCAGGGCAGGCATTTGAAAACCTTGATGAACCAGCGTATTTTGAGAACGTCGGACATTTGGATCAGCTGGGACGGGAAGGATGAACAAGGTCGGGATGTCCCGATCGGGCGGTATTTCGTTCTTTGCTTCAAGGAAGGTAGAATGCTTCAAAAGATACTGTTGGTACGGGTGCCATGAATCGAACCGAACTTAAAAAAGTCAAAATACTCATTGTGGGCGTGGGCGGACTGGGCTGCCCCGCGTCTACGGTGCTGGCCGAGGCCGGCGTAGGAACATTAGGACTTATGGACCCGGACCGGGTGGAACTTTCCAACTTGCACCGCCAAATGCTTTATTCTGAAAACGACCTGGGCCGCCAAAAGGTAGAAGCCGCCTCCGATTCTCTGAAAAAGAATTGGCTTTCCCTGAAAGTGAACGTCATCCCTGAGGCTTTGGGTGCCGAGAACGTTGAAAAGTATTTAAACCAATACGATCTGATCATTGACGGCTTGGACCGGTTGGAAAAAAAGTTTTTCCTCAATGACTGGTGCGTAAAAATGAGAAAACCATTCGTTCACGCCGGAGTGGTGAAGTTCGAGGGGCAAGTACTGCCGGTGCTTCCGGGGAAGACGGCCTGTCTGCGCTGCTTGATTCCCAAGATCCCGCCCCCTTTCGCCATGCCGACCTGTCAGGAAGCGGGTGTACTCGGTTCTTTTTCACAGGCTATCGGCTATTTACAAGCTAGCGAGGCTTTAAAACTTTTAGAAGGGAAGAGCGATCTTAAACTTTGGAAAGTGAACATTCAAAAAGAAGAGACGAGATCCATGACGCCTATAAGAGATCCGGGTTGTGAGGCTTGCGGAAAAGGTGTGGTCGAAGAAAAACACGATGATGTTTCTTGTCTGGCTTAATAAGTCCTTAAACTATCGACAAAAGACCGTTTAGTGATTTTCAATTGACATCCAGTAGGTAGTCGAATATATTTTCTACATCAAACGCGGGCTTTAAGTTCCAACTTGCTCCGGCGTGCTTCCCGAAAAGGGGCGAACAGCGAGCTAAAGCGGTCAAAAGTTTTCGAGACACTCGCAAACCCGGTCCGCTTTTAAAGCGGTCCGGGTTTTTTGTTTCTGGGCGAAGCCAGGAGGGTGTTTTGAAGCCAAACGGGAAAAACTCGATCAACGGCAACGGAAAAACCATCCGATTGTCCCTGCGCAATGTTTCCAAAACCTTCCGGTCGCCGAAAACGGGCGAGGTGAGGGCCCTTGAGAACATCAACTTGGACGTCAAAACCGGGGAGTTCCTGACCCTGGTCGGTCCTTCCGGTTGCGGCAAATCCACGATCCTGAACATTATCGCCGGCTTTGAAACGGTGGACCGCGGCGAGGTCTATATCGACGACCGCTTGGTGACGGGTCCCGGGCCAGACCGCGTTGTGCTGTTCCAGGAGCAAGCCCTCTTTCAATGGCTTACCGTGGAGCAAAACGTTTCCTTCGGACTTGAGATGTTGAAGGTTCCCTTGGATGAACAGGAAAATCGGATCCGAAAATATCTTTCCCTCGTTCACCTTCTGGATTTCCGCAAATCCCATATTTACGAGCTTTCGGGCGGCATGAAACAACGGGTCGCCTTGGCCAGGGCCTTGGCCATGGAGCCGGAAGTGCTATTGATGGACGAACCCTTTTCCTCGTTGGATTCCCATACCAGAGAAATGCTCCAGTCCGAGATCCAGGACATCTGGGAAGAAACCCACAAGACCATTGTTTTCGTGACCCACGGGTTGAAAGAAGCGGTGGCGCTCGGGAACCGGGTGGTGCTCTTGACCTCCCGTCCGGGAAGGATCCAGCGGGAGATCGAAGTCAAACTGCCGCGGCCGCGTTACGTCGATGACAAGCCGGTGTTGGCCGTCG
>CAYXYA010000096.1:0-7332 GCA_964469185.1 uncultured bacterium
CACGTGGTTTATGAGAATGGCAGGGTGAAACGCGCGAAGGATATTTTGGCTAAGGGCGACTATGAAGGGTTCGGCCGGCTTTTAAGCGAGTCACACGACTCACTGGCGGATAAATTGAAGGTCACCTGCCAGGAAGTGGACATCCTGACCCAGGTCGTCCGTAAACAACCGGGCTGTTTAGGTTCCCGCATGGAAGGCATCGGTTGGGGAGGGTCTTTGGTTTGCCTGGTCAAGGCGGCGGACGCGGCGGCGTTCGTGACCCAGGTCAGGGACGAGTACAAAAAGCAGATCAATATTTCCGCCCAGATCTACGTGAACGAGCCGCAAGAAGGGGCTCGGGAAGTGGAATCGACCATCTCCACCGCGGCCTTTTCCTAAAAGGGCCTTTTTTCGGGAAAAAGCGGATGTGGATAACTTTTTGACGGAAAAAACAGCTTTTTAAAGGGGCTTGAAAGCCTTGTTTTTTGGTTTTCAATCCATTTTTGCTAACTATAATGACTGCTCTGTTACCTGCTATTTAACTGTTTTTGTTATCGCTCGAAAAATTTTCGTTTGGAGGCAGTGATGCGAGGTTCGGGAAAAAGCGGTTGGCTTCTGGGAATCGTGTTTCTGGCGGCCTTGATCGCGCCAATCTCGGTTCAAGCCCAGGGAGCGACAGCGGCCCAATACCTGGCCGCGGGTCAACAGATGTTCGGCGCCAAGAATTACGCCCAAGCCGCCCAGTATTATAACGCCGCGACTAAATTGGATCCCAGTAACGTGGCCGCGTACCAGGGTATCGGCAACTGTTATTACATGTTGGGTCAAAAATCCAACGCGCTGGCTTATTATCAAAAGGCTTTGTCGCTCCAACCCGGCAACGCTCAATTGGCTCAGTTCGTTCAAAACCTCCAGGCCCAAGTAAGCGCGGGGGGCGCGGGCGCTCCCGGTGGAATGGGAATGACATCGGCCGATCCTCTGTCGCAAGGAACGGCGTTATTTCAACAAAAGCAGTATGCCGCTGCGATCCCATATTTTGGACGGGCGATCCAGCAAAATCCCAATGACTACCGCGCCTACTATTACGCCGGTTATACCTATTACATGATGGGCAACGCCAAATACGCCGCCTTTTATTTCGCTGTGGCGAATTTAAAACAACCCAACGCTTCCATTCAAGCTTACGCGGATCGCGTGAAGGCCAATCTTCCTCCGGTCGATCAACAATGGGTGAATGACTCAGTCGCCAAATATAGCGGTGGAGCGGGCGGCGGCGGAGGCAAAAATGCTGTCGAGTTCGGTTTCCATATTTTGGGCGGATCGTCTTATATCTTCGCCAACCCTTCGCAGATCATCAACGGCGTGACGGCGGCCACGACGATCAGTTTGAACGGTACAACCCCGAACATGATCGCCATGGTTGGATTTCAGCCCTATCTTCAATTCGGGGATAGTTTTGAACTCGATTTTGGGGCTGGTTATATCCCGATCGGAAATCTCTCTTATACCTGGTTGAATCCTGGCGCCGGGTTAGGTTTTCAAGACACATTCAATAGCAGTCTGGTGGAAGCGAATTTGGGCTTGAAGATCCTTTTCGGCGACTCAAGCATGAAAAGTTATATCGGCTTCGGTGGGATCGTGGCGCCGGTCAGCACCGTTTTTACGAAAGTTCCGGTCGACAGCGTTACGGGTGGTTTGATAGGTCTTCCGCAGGATCCCAGCAGCGGCAATTATTCCTCTATGGCTATCGGCGGTTATGTCCAATTGGGAATGGATTTTTACTTGAGCAAAACCATCGCCGTCGGGCCTTTTGTAGGTGTGCAGGTTTTGACCGCGACGAATTTCCAAGGGGCGGGAAAAACCCTTTATGTTGATCAAACCAACGGTGACGTGAGCGCGGCCACGACCGCGGGAATCACCGCAACCCCATTGACAATGGATTTCAGCAACGTCAATTATGGAGTGAACCTGACCTTCGGGTTCTAATCTGATTTTTTTCTTCCTCAAACGGGCCCTTTTGGGCCCGTTTTTGTTTAAGGAGCACCTAAATGAGCCGCCAAAACCTTCCTTGGGTTTTCCTATTTGTGGCGGCGCTGGTTCATAGTTCTTCAGTTTTCGCGGGCGATGTTTTCCTAAAAAACAGGTTCACTTTTTATGGCGACAATGCGGAGTTTTTTGAGCCTTTCCGAAATGGTGAAACCATCCTGGGTACCCAGGGTAAAAGTTATTTCGAGGCTGGTTTAGGACCCAAGGCTTTTCTTTTAGCGGGAGTGTTCGCGGATTACCGGGATGTGCTTACTCCAACGGTTTCCGTGAAGCCTATCCTTTCTTTTCAATTCCGCGATCAGGGAACCAGGCTCGTGATGGGGACGCTGGAAACCCATGATCGGCACGGCTACCTGGAACCTTTGGAAGTCACGACACTCGAATTTACCAGGCCCGTGGAGTACGGCTTCCAATGGCTGGAAAGCGATCAAGATTTTCACGCGGACCTGTTTTTAAGCTGGCATCAATTGAACACGCCCTCGACGCCCGAAAGCCTTGATTACGGCGGTGTTCTCCAGGGTTGGCGGAACAATCCCTTATCCCTTGAGTTCCAAGTACACGGCTACCACGAGGGCGGACAGCTTTATTTCGTGTCCATCCGCAATAATTGGAATTACGCCCTGGGATTTCGTCTCAAGGGAGATCTCGGTTCGTTGGGCGAGGGACGACTGGCGGTTTTCGGACTTCTGAGCGGCGACTTGAATAGTGGGATCGTTTCAGATATCCGCTACGGCGGCGGCGGCTACCTCAAAGCTTCTTTGAATCCAGGGTCGGGCCTGGAGTTGTTCGGCATCGGTTGGCGAGGAAGGGATTATATCTCGCAAGAAGGCGACGCCCATTATGCCTCCTATTCGGATTACCAGAGTTTTTACCAGGCTGACCGGGTTTATTTTGAGTTGGGAGCGAAGAAAGAATTTCCTATAGAAGGCGGCTCGGCCTTCGTGGCCGAACTGAGATCGCATTGGATCGAGCAGTACTGGGCCTATTCCTACCGCATCGCGGTCACCGCGCCTCTCGATATTTTCTTGTTCTCTAATGGTCAGGGCGACAAAAAGAACTATGACGATCCTGACTCCTAAAACCAAGATCGCTTTTATCACCCTCGGCTGCCGGGTCAATCAGTACGACACCCAATCCATGAAAGAACAGGTCGAACGCGCTGCGTTAGAAACGGTCGGGTTCGACGAGCCCGCGGATATTTACGTCATCAATACTTGTACTGTGACTTCGGCGGCGGACTCGGAAGGCCGGCAATTGGTGCGTCGGGCAAAGGCGAAAAATCCAGATTCCTTCGTGGTGGTGACCGGCTGCTTGGCCCAAGATCGGCCCGAGGAAATGGCGGCTTTGTCCGGTGTTAATTTGGTGGTCGGAAACACGGAGAAATCATCCCTTCTTAAAAAAATCGTCTCCCAATTTGGACCCCTCAATTCCCTGGCGGATGAGATCCATTTTGAGGAAGATTCGCCCTGGGGCGGCGGTATCACCCGTTTTGACGGACACCAACGCGCCACGATCAAGGTCCAGGACGGCTGCGATTTTGGATGTTCTTTCTGCCTGATCCCGCGGGTGCGGGGTGAGATGGTCTCGAGGCCGGGTTTGGAGATCGTGGAAGAGGGAAAAAGACTGGCGGCCAACGGCGTAAAAGAGTTGGTGCTGGCGGGGATCCAACTTTCCTCCTATGGACGGGATTGGGGATTGAAAGCTACCGAGCCCCGGTTGGCGCCTGTCATCGAAAAGCTTCTTTCTATTTCCGGTATACAACGTGTCCGTTTATCTTCTTACGCTGTCGCCGACTTCGAGGACGCTCTTTTGCCTTTATGGAGAACGAACGCGGGCCTTTGTCCTCATTTACATCTGCCCCTTCAAAGCGGGGATCCGGAAGTGCTCAAAGCCATGCGCCGTCCCTACACGCTGGATCATTACCGCGCTACGGTCGACAAAGTGCGGTCGTCGGTGCCCCGCTTAGGTTTGACGGCGGACGTGATCGCTGGTTTTCCGGGAGAAAGCGATGAAGCTTTTGAGAACACTTTGAGTCTTATTCGCGAGTTCAATTATGTGGATCTTCACCCCTTTCCTTATTCCGATCGGCCGGATACGCCGGGTGAAGCGCTGGTCCCCAAAGTGAACCCCGCGATTATCCGAAAAAGAATGGATCGGTTGCGGGGATTGAAGAAGAATTGCCTTTCAGGAGCCGCTCAAAAAGCGCTAGGAAAAGAATTCAGTGTTATCGTTGAACGGTATAATCAAGATCACCAGGCCGGTCTAACGGATGAGGGTCTGCGGGTGTTGTTTCCCCTGATAGCGGGATGGGTAGGGAAGGAAGTTTTAGTTCGGATCGAGGGTTTTCAGGATGGGCACGCGCTGGCACGCGTGCTGTCGAACGCGAATTGAGGAGCCGGGGATGAACCCAAAGGCATTGATTTCCTTATTTTTTTTATCGGCCTCGTTGGCGATGACATCGCCGCTTTGGGCCGATACCGCCGATGATTATTATCGGGAAGCGAGCAAGTTTTACGCCGAAAAAGAGTATCAACACGCTTTAGACGCCTATGAAGCCGCTATTCCCTACGACACGAATCCTTATCGGGCTTATATCGGCATGGGAAACTGCGAATACTTTTTAGACCGTAAATCGAAGGCGGTGGAGCATTACCAAAAGTCCCTGGAACTTCATCCAGACAATCCCTCCCTGGTCCAATTCATCAAAAAGGTTAAGAGTGAGGTCGCGAACGCGCAGATGCCCGCTTTCAAGAAGGGGGTCGATTTTTTAAATAATAAAAAATACAAAGAAGCCATTCCTTGTTTCAAAGAGGTGACACAGTATGACGTTGAAAACATGACCGCTTTTTATGACCTGGGTTATTGCTATTACGCGATGGGTGATAAGCCGGACGCGGCGCTGTATTTTTTCTATTACGGCAAGACAGTGAAGGACGATCCCGCGATGGCGCTCGGCAAGAAGATGAAGGCGTGGCTTTCGGCCGATGACCGTGAGTGGCTGGATGCCCAGCTTCAACTGGGGCCGCCTTTCTCGCCGCCGTTCCGTTTTTCCGGGTATGGCATTCGTTTGGAGCCTTCTTATCAATTGACCAGCATGAAAGATTTCTCGAATTATTCCGGGGCCCTTAAAGCGCAAGGCGCGCTTCAAAAACTAACCGATCCCACCTTTAATTTGAGCTCGAACGCGCCGGGCGGCGGATTGGGAATGGATGTGAATCCTTTTTTAAAGGTGTCGGAGTGGCTGGAGGCGGGCTTGACCGGCGGACTTTTGTTCGCGGGAGGGATGACCGCGTCTTATACCGATCAAAGCAACCCTGGCGGCGCTCAAGGTTCGTTCAGCTTTCAAGTCGCGGAGATCGGACTTAACCTCCGGGCGCAAGTGATCAAATTGGGGAGCGATAATAAGTTAAAGATATTTCTTGAGGCTAATCCCTGTGTGTATGTGACCAGCGTGAACGTGGCTAATTCGGATCGGTCGGGAACCACTGCGGGCTGGGCCTTCACTCCCATCAATGGTGATTTTTCCAGCACGGGATTTGGCGGTCGTTTCAAACTGGGAGCCGATTGGAAACCTATCCCCAATACCATTCTTTCCTTATTCCTTGGCTACCAAATGGCTCAGATCCAAGGGTTCAAAGGCACTGAAAACGAGCCCGTCAGTCAGAAGGGCCAATTGGAAGTCGCTCCAGATTCACTGACGAACTCAACCATTATATTTGTTCCGGATGGAACGACGGTGTCGGGCGCGGCGCCTTTGACGCTGGATCTGAGCGGTGTCATTATCGGCGTCGATTTTGGTGTCCTGCTTTAACGGCATAACCAACTTCCGACACGAAGTCACAAAGCCACGAAGAAAGTATTTAAGTTTTTAAAACCAATTAGGAGCTGTACTTAGAGTCATTGTGTCTTCGTGTCAGCTGTTGGTGTTGTGTTGGATGTTTTTTATTTTTCTAGGTGGTTATTACCATGGTCCTTTCTTCTTCCAAACCCGCCGCTTCTCTTTCGGCCTATGACAGACTTTCTCTGCGTTTTTATTACCTGAACCGCTCCTTTAATTATGACAGTCCTGAAAATCAGGTGGGATGGCGGTCGCGCGAGAATCAAGAAGCGAGGTTCAAGGCGTTGATGGGTATGGGGGAACTGGAAGGACAAAGGATCCTCGATCTGGGGTGCGGTTTAGGGTGTTTATACGGTTATTTGAAAGCTAACGGATGGAAGGGCGAATATACCGGGATCGATCTATTGGACATGATGGTCAAGGGGGCCCAAAAGCGTTTTCCTGGCGCGGCTTTCGAGCAAAGGGACATCTTGAAGGATCCGCCCACCCGGAAATGGGACACCATATTGATCAGCGGTATTTTTAACCACCGGATGAAGAATAATTGGGACTGGATCGAAAGGACGCTCGGACTGTGCTTGTCCATGGCTGAAAAGGGCGTAGCTTTTAACCTTTTGGACGGCCGGGATGATTGGAAAGACGCGGATCTTTTTTACGCCGATCCGAAGGAGCTTGAGCGAAAAGCGGCCCTTTGGTCGGGCGGGAAGTATAAAATCGTCACAGGTTACATGCCGTATGATCTGACCGTTTATCTTTACTCTCCAGGAGGAACGAAGTCATGAGTCAAGACTGCCTTTTTTGCAAGATCGTCCGCAAGGAAATTCCCGCCAAGATCGCCTATGAAGACGACCAGGTCTTAGCTTTTCACGATATCCAACCAGCGGCTCCGGTCCACGTCTTATTCGTCCCGAAAAAACATGTCGCCTCGGTCGTTCATGTCCAGGCCGGCGACCCGGTCGTTTCCCTATTGTCGGATCGGGCTGTGAAAACTGCCGAAAAACTGGGTGTCTCAAAGACCGGGTTTCGGCTCATCATGAATTACGGCGCTGACGCGGGTCAAACGGTGGACCACCTTCATCTGCATCTTCTGGGTGGTATCCGGCTACCTCACTTTTAAGACCCTCACCCTTCCAATCTTCCAATTTTTATCAGAATCTTATAAAAATTGGAAGAATACGGTCATAGAGAACCCGGGCGGTGCTTGCGAGCCGCAAGTTTTTAAACTTGATGTAACCGTGCTGTGAAAATTTCACGGGTATGAGCAAGGATGGAAAGAATTTTCTTCCAATTATGTTCACCCGGTGAACATAATTGGAAAATTAACCGCAAGGGAGACCGTTAAAATGTCGGAGAAATCATCCTCGAAGAGTTTCTTAAAGAGCCTTTTTGGTTTGTCGAACATCAAAGCCGAAAGCCTGAACAATGCGCCATCAATTACCCCTCCCCCACCTGCCGTGAGCATGTCAGGC
>CAYXYA010000097.1:0-7313 GCA_964469185.1 uncultured bacterium
GTGGGGCACGGTCTATTGCTGGAATGGGCGTAATAAATCCAATTGGCCCGTCGCTACGGGAGTTTATTTCTATGTTGTTGAGGAGCGTAATAAAGTGATCCAAAGGGGTAAGTTTTTAGTGGTGAATACTTCTTGAGGTTTTGTTCAAACGTTTGAGGAGGGCCCGCGCATAAATTCCTTAATTTGCCGCGTTTTTAACGATTTTTGAGCGTGGAGAGAGGGGATATAATGCCCTCCCTCGTTTAATGAGGTTTTTGGGGATAAAATTGCTTTACAAGCGTTTGGAACGTTTGTTGCATGTTTTATCAATCTGGGAGAATTGAATGCGACGCCAACAATTTAAGGCAAAAATCGAAAAACTTTTGAAGCCAATTTTCCGGCGGAAGTTATTTTCGTTCATCGTCATTGGTCTTGTCCTGCTCGGAGCGAATGTCTCCAGGGCCGATATTGTCACCTTTAACTTTTACCCCTGTTCCGCGGCGGCAACCGTGATCCTCGTGGATTGTACAAGTGTGACGTTCACTTCGACTTGTAACAGCGCGGTGACCAGTTGTTCGGTGAGCGGAAACTTCCATGGAACCACGGGACCAGGGGCTTGCGGCGCTCCGGCGACCGCTTATGTTTACCCCGTGGCGCCGTGGCAATTTGGCGGTTGGATGGACGCCAATTGCAGTGGTCAAACCAACCCCTGTCTCTATAGCTCGGCGCAGGGCAGCCAACAGATCGGCGTGTCGTTATATGGGGGCGATTATTTACAATGCTTTACCCCGACCCCTACTCCCACACCCGGCTCGATCTGTTACAACGGTCCCAAACTCGATCTCAAAACGCAGTGGCAATCGGGTGGTGCCAGCGATACTGACGTCAACGCTTGGGAACGGCTTCAATATCAGATCATCAACTATGACGCGTCCGCTGTAACCGTTTCGGATCTAAAGATCGTAATGTGGTTTCACGACAATTTCACGGTCATAGGCGATAACGCTATCTATGCCGGTGTTGATGGGGTTCAAGGTTGTTCCGGCTGTACGGACGCGGTCACGCAGTTTGTCGGTATTGCGAATCCGGGTTGTACCGCGGCCGCCTCTTATTCCGCCACCATTTCTTTCACCGCTGATAGCTCGTTTACGACCATCGGGGGTGGGGGAACACATACTTTGGAATCAGCGACAGCCCTCGGCCCCACCACCTATTATGTCCAGATCGACAAGTCGTCCGGTAATACTTGGAGTACCGACTACAGTAAAATTCCAACAACCCAAACTGCTTATACCGAAAATCGGACAGCTTGTTTGTACTGGCAAGATAAATTGGTAGCGGAAGTCACTGATACCAGCGGGACTGCCGATCCCAATACAGGATTAGAACCTTGTCTCTATGTACAGGGTGTTAATTGTACATTTACGGCGACCAATACCCCGACTAGCACACCAACGATGACGCCCACTTTGAGTCCGACAAACTCTCCCACGGTGACACCGACGATCACTCCAACGGGAACTTTCACTATCACTTCGACCAACACGGCCACCAGAACTCCGACCAACACTCCGACGATCACAAATACTCCCACTCCAACGATCACTCCGACACCGCCGATACGGATATGGCCCAATCCCTTTAACCCCAGCTTTGGAACGGGGTATCTGTATGTCAATTACGTGCCGGCTGGAACGACCATGAGTCTTTACACCATCTCCGGCGAAACCGTGCTCACCATTCCCGAGGTGAACAACACCATTACCTGGAACGCGCATAACAAGTACGGCTGGGTCTGTTCCAGCGGGGTTTATTTTTATGTGATCCGAAATGGCACAACGGTTTTATTGACCGGCAAGTTATTGGTCATTACCGGAAAATAAAATGTCCTCCTTCCAACCCCTCCCTCAACCAGTTCTTGGCCGGACGTCCTTATTATCTTTAACGGTTTTTTCCGCTGGGTTTATTCTGGCTTTCTTCCTGGGTTTACAAACCGTTTCAGCCCAAGCCACCGGCGCCGGCAGTACGGGTGTTAACTTCGAGAAGATCGGTCTGGGCGCCCGCGCGGCGGGTATGGGTGAGGCCTTCACCGCCGTCGCTGACGACTCCACCGCGATGTATTGGAATCCGGGGGGCCTGGTCTTGGCCCGCGGTACGCAATTTTCCCTGACCCACTCCGAGTGGGTACAGGGCATCAGCGACGAGTATTTAGCTTTCAGCCAAAACCTCGAGCGCGACGGCGCTTTCGGCGGCAGTATGCATTATTTAGGCACCGGCTCATTCACCGGCTCATTGGAGAATCCCGACGGGTCTTACGGGGGCGTTGGCAACAACATCAGCTTCACCGCTTACATGGCCAGCGCCGCTTACGCCCAGAGGCTGGGCAATTGGCTCCCAGGTAGTTTTTTTAAACAGTCGATGGTGGGTCTCGAGATCTCGGCGGTAGGACAGGATGTCTCCCACATCGGCAACTCGGGAGTGGTCTTCAACCTCGGTTATATGTTCGAGGCGATCCACAAGACTCTCTACATCGGTACCTTGATATCCGATCTGGGTACGGACATCCAGTATTACGCCGAACCCCTCAACGCCAACTTGGCGGGTTCGTTGCACATTCGCGGTCTTTTGATGAAGCAGGATCAGAATATCTTGGCGGTCGATACCATCGGTTATATCGATACGGGTTTAGGATTCAAGATCGGCGACGAGTACAAACTCAATTTCGACCGCAACGCGGTGGCACTGCGCCTGGGTTTCCGGGCCGGAAGCGCCCTGGATGAAGTGACCAACCTGACCGCCGGCGTGGGACTTTATCATTCGTTCGATGATTTTGACGGCAGTCTGGATTACGCCTTCGTGCCTTACGGTGTTTTGGGCGAGACGCACCGTATCACCCTCAACATCATCGTCGGCGGTAATCCCATCCCTCCCAAAGTTTACGTCAACTCAGCCGCTATTTTCGTGCTGGGCCGCGACACCGTGACATTGGATATCGCTTACGTCAACGAACAGCCGGCCAACCGTTGGAAGATCAATATCCTGGACTCGTCCGGGGTCCTGATCCGCAGTGTCTGGGGTAAGGGCGCGCCGCCGGAGCATTATCCGTGGGACGGTAAGGACCAGAACGGCAAGCTCGTCCCTCAGGGTAATTATTCCGTCACCGCTGAAGTCATCGACGAGGACAACATGACAGGAAGGTCGACGCCTCATCCCGTTTACGCCCAATGGGTGCCGAAGAAAGTGCCTTACCAATATACCTACGGTTTCGCGGGCGACCTCTTGTTCGACTCGGGCCAGGCGGACTTGCTCATACGCGGTTATCAGGCCATTCAAAAAGCGGCGACAGCCATTCAAGCCAAGTATCCCAATGCCGCTATTCAGATCGCCGGTCATACCGATAACGTAAGAGTGGCCGCGACCGGGAAATTCAAGGATAACCAGGAGTTGTCCCTGGCGCGGGCTAAATCGGTCCTGGACTTCCTGGTGCGCGGCGGCATGAACATCAATCAGCTCAGCGTCATCGGTTACGGCGACACCAAACCCATCGCGCCGAATACCACCCCCGAAGGCCGCGCTAAGAACCGCCGCGTGGAGCTTGTCGTATCGGGATCGGTCGAGGTCGGCTCGGACGATCTCATCGTAGAAGGCCGAAAGTTGATGGATAAAAAGTTCTACAAAGAGGCTTTGGACGTTTTCTTGAAAGCGGTCGAGGCTGACAGCCGCAACGCGAAGGCTTACCGTTACGCGGGGGATTGCTATCTGCTCCTCGGCGGCAAGGACCAGGCGGTCCAGGCTTATGTGAAGGCGATCGAGTACGACCCGACGAATACGGACTTGAAAGGCTGGCTGAATCAATACGCGCCTGGTTCTATTCCCACGCCTGTGCCGATCCGCGTTCAGACCGGCGATGAGACGCCGACTCCGGTGCCGCAGGCTCAAACGGGTGGTGGTTCTCAACAGGCTCTGCCGCTTCCAGGAATGCCTTGATCCATCGTGTCTGTCCGTTGATTTTGCTTGTCCGGCGGGTTTCTTTCTCGTTAGCATGGTTCAGATTTCACTCTATGGGGGTTTTCTGATGCGAAAAGTACTAGTGATCCACGGGCCCAATTTGAACCTATTGGGCGAGCGGGAACCCCAGGTTTATGGCTCGGTGACGCTTGAGGAGATCAACAAGTCGTTGGAAGAACAGGCCAAAAAGAGCGGCGTGGAGTTGAAAACCTTCCAATCCAACCATGAGGGAGAACTGGTGGAGGCCATCCAGAACGCCCGCAAATGGGCGGATGTGATCATCATCAATCCCGCCGCTTACACGCATACTTCCGTGGCTATTCGGGACGCCCTCTCGGCGGTGAATGTGCCTGCCATTGAGGTGCATCTTTCCAATATCCACGCCCGCGAGAATTTCCGGCAAGCCTCCCATGTGTCCCCTGTTTCCGTGGGCCAGGTGGTGGGGTTCGGCAAAAACAGCTATTTGCTGGCGCTCCAGGCCGCGACCCTGATTCCCTTATCTGGGGACGGGAAGAAAAAGTAACCGCAAGGTCAAATTCCCCCGGTGGGCGCTTTGTTTTACCTTAAAATAATCCCATGAGATCCATTCTGACCGCCTCTTTTCCCGCCGAACGGCTTTGGGAATTTTCCTATCTTTTGATCGCTCTTTATCTTTTGCTCCATCCGGCACTTGAGTATCCCCAATCCAACGCGGTCATCTTGGGTGGTGGGTTGGTCCTTCTCCTTTTAAGATCCATTCCCGCGGGTTCGATTGACAGCCTCGGTCTTTTTTGGATTTCCTTTCTGACCTATGCCCTGTTTACCTCCATCTGGTCGATTTCCTCAGGGATCACTCTTCAGTCCGTGGGTTTTCTCTTTTTGGGAACTCTCCTTTATGTCATGGCGAGGCAGAACGCACCCGCTGTCCAAAGTCGGATCGAGAAATTCATCCTGCTTTTCGCTTTCTGCGCCGCTATGTTCGGGCTCTATCAACGGCTTTTTATTTTTCAAGAGTTCGCTTTTCTCCCGACAAGATTAATTGGGGATGAAGCCAAGGTCATCGCGGCGGCGGTCCATGACAAGCGGGCTTCTGGTCCCCTCACGACTTCTGGGGCCTTAGCGGCCCTTCTCATCTTCACTTTGCCCCAAGCTTTGATCCTGGTTTGGATCTCGAGCGGGACAAGAAGGATCCTCTTTGGACTTCTATCCCTCATTCTTCTCGGCGGGCTTTGGGCCACCGGAAGCGTCGGAGCCTGGTTCTGTCTGGCGATGGCTCTGCTGGTCTTACTTTGGCAACAGGGGTTCAGGCTCAAAGCGGTTGTCCTGTCCGGGTCGGTTCTTTTCATCGCACTGGCGGTCGTTTGGGAAAGGGGATTCCACAGCTGGTCGCAGGCTTCCTTCTCGATGCGGCTCGAGTTATGGCGCTCCGCTTGGGGGCTTTTCTTACAAAATCCCTTATTGGGATCAGGACTGGGAACCTTTGGCGAGGCTTATCAAAGGGCGGGACTCGATCTGGGAACGGGTTCCCTCTTCGCTCACAACATTTTTCTCCAACTTTTGGCGGAGACGGGCCTGGCGGGGTTTGTTCTTTTTGTCCTGGCGGTCTTCAGCGCTATGCGGCGTTTCAAATGGCCGGCTCTTTGGGAAGGTTGGGGGGTATTGGGTGGGGTATTGGCGGTTCTTTTGTTCTCGCTCGTGGATCTGCCGTTCCAAATGGGGGAGCTCATCTGGGTTTTTGCGGTAGTGGCGGGGAGGCTGGAGTTGAGGCCTCAAAAACCCTTTAAAATAAAGGAAATTTCGCCCCAATGGCCACTCGCTGGTCTTTTAGTGGTTCTGGGTGTGACGGGTTTTTGGAAGCCCTTTACGTCTTGGAACTTTTGTCTTCTGGCGGTTTCGTTATGGACGCTGATGGCGCTGCTTCAACGTTCTTTTGAGCGGGCGGAAGGCTGGGTAGCCGCTGGAACCTTGTTCCTTCTTCTTCGAGCGTTCATGTCTCCTTCCGCCTCAGGAACAACTTGGTTTTTAGATGTCGCGGGAATTCTCGCGGCTTTTTATTTGATCCTATCTGGTTTTCCCAAGTCGGGAAAATTTTTGGGCCTCTTCGCGGGTTTGGGATTGGTTTGGGCGGCAAAAGTTTGGTGGTTCTCCCTTTTTGACGGGCCGAGCGGACTTATAAATTGGCTTCAATATCAAACGCTGGATGTCAAGGAATGGAATTTCCATCCCAATCCCAAACATCTAGCTGTTTTTTTGATCCCTCTCATTTTTATTCTCTGGACTCGGTTCAAGACAACCGCGAAAGGAAAGAGGGGATGGGAAATTTGGACCCTTCTTTTCACGTCGCTGACCATCCTTCGTCTCAAGGCCGAGGGCGCCGTCCTGGGAATCGGCATCGGGATCCTGGCCTTGGCCGGAAAGAAGCGCCGATTGGCTTGGGTAGGCGTTTTTCTTTTGCTCGCGGGTTTGGCGGGTCTGCGTTTTTTGGATGCGAGCTCCACCAAGTGGGATAGGTTGGGTATTTGGGAATCAGCTCTCAAGGTATGGAGTCGTGAGCCGTTGGTGGGAGTGGGGCCGGGAGCTTTCGCGGGTTTGTATCATCAGGTCAAAGAACCGCGTGCGGAAGGTATCAGCCGATACTTAATGGATGCCGGGTTCGCTCATAACGAATTCTTGGAATGTCTGGCGGCTTTTGGCCTGGTGGGTTTTATATTCGTAACTTATTTTTTTTGGAGATCTTGGAGCCGCGTTAAAGATAAGACTCGGCGTTCGGCATTATTGGGTTTGGGAGCGGCATCGGCGGTGGACTTTTGCCTCCACACCCTCTTGATCACTTTGCAAGCGGTTGGGCTTCTGACTGAAGGACCGGAAAAGAGGGTCAAAATCTCATATGCCGGAGGTTTTCTCGTCTTGGGTCTGACAGCTGGTTTATTCGGCGCACCCGTTTTATCCGGTATCCTTAAGGATCGGTCGGAGACTTCCTCCGCGCTTAATCCTGAAAGTCTTCGGTGTTTAACGACGGCTGAGAACTTGAACGCGTGGGATTCCAGATTCGCCGTGGCAAAGGCTGATTACCTAGAGAGGCTTTACACGGCGACGCGCGATGAAACTTGGAAACGGAAATCCGATGAGGCGTTCGCGAGGGCGTTGGACCTGGAAAAGACAAATGGAGACCTTCGATTTGAGCAGGCCCACCGTCTTACGCGGCGTTTTGACCAAGGGCTTGAGGATAGATTCAATCCGATCATTGTGGCTTGGGTTAACGCTAAAAAAGCCTTGCCTTTGAACGCGTTTGTTCGCTTTAAAGAAGGGATGTTTTATACCCGGTCGAGTTATTGGAAGGGGGTTGT
>CAYXYA010000098.1:0-7313 GCA_964469185.1 uncultured bacterium
TAACAACCTCTTTTGCAGCCAAAATATCCTTTTTGGTCACCTTTGTTTTTTTAAGCGAAAACATTCCTGGAGGAGGTTCCTCAATCTCGGAATGAACAACCGCTTCTTTAAAAAACTTCTTATCTTCCTGGCAATGAATAGTTCTTGGAAACAGAACAGAAAAGAGAAGAACATTTAAAAACAGAACTCTTTTCACGGTTCATCCTCCACAAAGCAAAAAGAAGATTTAATCTTCTACTACTATGGCTTTTTCTCTGGTCTTCTTCTGCAAGATCTTCGCCGCTTTCATGGCCGCGGATTTGGTCGTGTAATTGCCAACCCGCACCTTGTAATAGGTATAGGCTTCGCCTTCTTTTTGGACGGTGATCACGTAAGACTTATACCCCGCTTTTTTGACTGCCCTCTGCGCTTTATTAACATTGACCTTTTCGGTGTAAACCCCGATCTGAACATGAAAAGGAGTGAGTTTTAAAGTGCTTTTGTCCTCTGCTATTTCTTCGCTAGCCGCCTGAGTCGGAGTGGCTTCTACAACTACAGTCGGAGTTACCGTGACCGCCGTTAAAGTCGGCGTAGCCTCGGGAGTGGATATCATCGTCGGGGATGAAATTGGGGTAGCCGCGGGAACCTGGCTCAACTCCGGATGAGCCTTGGCCAATTCTTCCATCCGGCTTTTGGCATCCGCGACTTCCAGGGATTTCGGAAAGCGCTCCGTCAAGGTTTGATAAGAGGCGTAAGCCTGCTTGAACTTCTTTTCCATCTCGTAAGTTTCGCCCAATTTCAAATAGACCAGATTGAGTTCCTCATAAAGGCCATACTTGTCCAGGATCCTCAAATATTGCTTCTCGGCGTCTTGGTATTTTTGCAGTTTGAAATAAGCGTTCCCCAAACCCAAAAGGGACTTGGGAGCCCACAAGCTTTGCGGGGCCTTGTCGATGACTTTTTTGTATTCCTCGGCCGCCAGTTTATCTTGCCCCAAAGAGGAGTAAGACGAAGCGAGCCAATAGCGGACTTCAGTAGCCTGCGGGCTCTTTTCGTAACGCTCCACATATTCTTTATAAGCTTCCGCGGCGTCCTCGTATTTATCCGCCAGGTAATAACGGTCGCCCAGACTCTTCTGAGCTTCTATCCCTTCGGGCTTATCCACATATTCGCCAGACAGTTCCTTGAATTGAGCGACGGACGAATCAAAGTTTTCTTGAAGTTTCGCCAGAAGCAAGCGGGCCCTCGGGACGTAATCGTCCATCGGGTGATTCGCCACCAATTGGTTCAATATCTCTTTGGAATCTTTGAAATTCTTTTCCTGAAAATACTTCTGAGCTTTCTCAAAGAGGGCTTTGGTGTCTTCGACAATGGGAGTGATGATGTTGGAAGGCGTATCGGCAGAGGCCGTCGAAACCAACAAATAGCCACAGATGCACACGGATACACACAGATAGAGGGAGGCAAAAAAACCATTCAAAAATAACTCCAGAGGTTTACCGCCAAGACGCCAAGACGCCAAGAAAGGATTATTTTTTGAATTCAATAAAACCAAAACATTGATTCCCGGGAACAGTTTTAAATCATTATTGAAACCCTTAAAACCATTCATGAATATTTATCCTTTTCTTGATCTATCAGTGTTCATCCGTGTGCATCTGTGGCAAATAGCTTTGTCGTTCCGTGGCTAAGCAGGTGTTCCGTAGAGGTTCGCGACTTTGTGACTTTCGACTTTGACCTTGACCACATCCCCCGCTTGATAACCCTCGCCCTTGAAGACCACCGTGCGGTTTTGACGGCTTTTACCATAAAAAGCGTCAGGAGTCCGGTCGGCGGGGCCATCCACCAAGACTTCCTCGATCTTACCCAAGCGTCCCTCGCAAGCTTCCGAGGCGTGTTTCCAGGCCTTCTCATTCAGTCTGGCAAGTCTTTCATCTTTGTCTTCTTCGGACACTTGATCGAGCATGCGTGCCGCGACGGTCCCGATGCGAGGCGAATACTTGAAGCTGTAAACAGCGTCATAACGGACTTGGTCGAGCAGGTCCAACGTGCCTTGGAAATCCTCATCCGATTCCCCAGGGAAACCCACGATCAAATCCGTGGTGATGAAAAGGTTTTGAATGGAAGCGCGGAGCTTTTGAACACGCTCCAGGTAATGCTCCACGCTGTACTTGCGGCTCATGCGCTTGAGAACTTTGTCAGACCCGCATTGCACCGGCAGATGGATGGATTCACAAACTTCCGGCACCGAGGCCATGACTTCTACGAGCTCGTTGGAGAGGTCCAAGGGATGGGAGGTCATAAAGCGTACCCGTTCGATGCCAGCGACTTGGGCGACTTCTTTTAGCAGCTGCGCGAAGGTGATGATCTTGCCCTTGGACTTGAGACCTAGCCCGTATGAATTCACGTTCTGTCCCAAGAGCATGACTTCTTTGACGTCCGCTTGGCCCAACCGCGTGATCTCCTGGAGGATGTCTTCCGCAGATCTGGAGATCTCACGTCCACGGGTAAAAGGCACCACACAAAAAGTGCAGAACTTATCGCAGCCCTTCATGATCTCGATGAAAGCTTTGTGCGGTTGGGACAAGCGGTTGGGATCGTTCTCAGGGAAATAGATGGGGTCGAAATCCGCCAGGACCTGGCTCTTGCCTGTTTGAGAAGCCTCACGAATGACTTGGGGCACTTTTAAATACTGGTCCGGACCTACCACCATATCCAAATGGGGCGCCCGCTCTAAAAGCTGGTTTTTATAGCTGGTCGCCATACAGCCGAGGACACCGACCACACGGCCCTCTTTTTCCTTTTTCCAATCCCCCAACTGACCCAGTCGCGAGAACACCTTGTCCTCCGCGTGCTGGCGGATGGAACAGGTATTAAAAAGGACGACGTCCGCTTCCTCGATCTTTTGGGTCATGGAGAATTGGTTCTTGAGGAGCAAGCTGGATACATGGTCGGATTCAAGGACATTGGACTGACATCCAAAGGTCTCCATGAAAACTTTCTTCTCGATTGTGCTGTTCGTCAAAGCTTCCATAACTTCCTTCAGTTAATTCGGGGTTCGGGAGACAAATTCTAGCAGATAAGACCTTTTAACCGCAAAGAACGCGAAGGTCGCTAATGGAAGCAAAGCCGCATCTTTTTTGTTTTGTTTTCAGACATTTCCGGGCCTTACTTGGCGTACTTTGCGGCCCCCGAAGGGGGCTTGCGGTGAAAATGTTCTTACTTTTGATTTAGGTGCGATTAACGGCGGAGGATGTAAATAGCGAAGAGGATCGCGATAAAAACGATCATCATCCGCAAGATCCAGGCGGCGCTGCCTTTGCGAGGGCCGGACTTGGAGGAACTTTTTATTTTCATGACCTCGTTGAAACCCTGGGCTTCTCCCCAGTTGAATACTTTTCCCGCCTCGTCGTAAACCACAGGGAGGCTCGCCCCGCATCGGCCGCAATTCTTGTTCTCGGGAATGTTATAGGCACCGCATCTCAGACATTCGATGTCATGGCTTTTACGATGGTGAGGGTCGAGAGGAACAACGTTCGAGGGAGGAACAGGGGGAGAGGACACTCTCGGCTACCTTTAAGAAGACTGTTCGGAAGACGGTTCCGGAGGGATGGAGGATTCCCTCAACGACATGTCATCCGGATCCGCCGGCGACAAGCCCAGTTTGGTCTCGCGGCGCCGAAGTTCGCCTTCCATTTCCTTCAAGAACTCGGGCGAGGGTTTGTCCCCCGCCAACTCCTGGATCTCGGAAACCTTCGGGAGGTCCGAAAGGTCCTTCAAACCGAAGTGGATCAGGAACTCCCCGGTCGTACCGTAAAGGAGAGGGCGGCCCGGAGTCTCAGCGCGTCCCAAGATGCGGACCATTCTTTTCTCAAGCAGGGTCTGGATCATGTTGCTCACATCCACGCCGCGGATGGCCTCGACTTCCGCACGGGTCACCGGCTGTTTGTAGGCGATGATGGCCAAGGCTTCCAGGGAGGCTTTTGAAAGACGCGTTTTCGAAATGACCTTATAAAGTTCTTTAGCCCAACGGTGGTATTCGGGCCGTGTGACCAGTTGGAACCCTTCGGCGATCTGGACCAATTGAAAACTGCGGTCCATCCGGTTGATCTCTTCCATGAGCGCCAAGAAGGCTTGCTCGATCTCGGCGGCATTCGAAGAATCTTTCATGAATGAGGCGACCTTTTTCACCGAGATGGGCATTTCGCTGACGAACAAAAGACTTTCCAAGATCTTTTTTAGCTGGTCGATTTCCATTACGCTTCCTCAGTTAATTTGTTTAAAAACCCTCACCCAAATTTTCACCACCAAGTCACCAAGGCACCAAGAAAAGCTAATGTTTAAATCATTAATCTAATTCTTCAAACTTAGTCGTTCGATGTTCTTGGTGCCTTGGTGTCTTGGTGGTTAATCTTCCTTTTCTTTTCACACCGTCTCCGGCGGGTTGGCCGGTATCACGTCTTGTAGCAGATGAACCTCGATCTCGCCGAATATCTTATTTTGAACGACCCGGACCAGCTTCAAACGGATCAATTCCAACAGCGCTAAAAGAGCGACGATCTTCTCGATCTTGGTTCGGCAAGCCGTCAAGATCGGCCTGAAGACGATGCGGTGGTCGGTTTGGAGCATGTCCATCAGGTCGTTGATCTTCTGGCTCACGGTGATCTCGGGCCTGAGCAGCTCAGCCGTCACGTCTTCCTGGGAATGGATGAGCACATCCTTGAAGGCCGCCAAGAGGCCGAAAAGCGTCATTTCTTCCAGGTGCTCTTCCTGTCCGACTTCCATCATATCCCCGGCGACATTGCGGGGAAAAAGATGCGATCTGCCCTTTTCCAGCTCTTGGAATTGATCCGCCGCGTCCTTGAACTTTTTATACTCAATGAGGCGGCGCATGAGTTCCAGCCGTGGGTCTTCTTCCGGCTCGTCCGGCGAGGGATCCACCGGCAAAAGCATACGGCTCTTGATCTGCATCAAGGTCGCGGCCATGACCAAAAAGTCGCCGGCGACCTCCAGGTTCAAGGTCTCCATCAACTCCAGGTAAGCCAAGTATTCCTTGGTGATCTTCGAGATGGGAATGTCGTAGATATCCAGCTCATGCTCGCGGATGAGATGAAGCAATAGATCCATCGGCCCGTCAAAAGCCGGGATCGTGATCTGATAGGTCGGACGCTGGTCGTCCTGGCTGAGGATCTCTTTGATCATGACTGAGGTGACGGTATTAGAAAGGGAAAATTCAACCGGTCCCGTGGAACCGCTTTGCTCGTTATGGGATTCGCTCATGGTCCTTAATTTCCTAGAAGCTTTTTCTTGATCTGAGAGGACGGCAAACCGACCGCCTCATATACCTTTTCCATGGTGGGAGCGATGACTTTCCTGGCTTTTTTGGCGCTTTCGATAAGGACATCTTCCACTAGATCGGGTTTTTCATCCATCTTTTTCCGCTTCTCACGCCGCTCGGCCCCGAAAACTTCCTCGAGCTTCGCCAGCAGTAGTTTCTTCGCGTCGCCGTACCCCATCCCGCCATCGCGAAAACCCTTTTCCATCAGGACGGTTTCAGCGGGCGCGGCAACCAGTTGATACAAAAGATAAATGACGTTCTCCTGCGGGTCTTTAGGCTCGCTGACACCCTTGGAATCGGTCACGATATTCATGACCTTCTTTTTGATCTCAGAGGGCTCTCCGAAAATAGGGATCACGCTGGCCTCGTCGCTCTTGCTCATCTTGCCTCCGGTCAAACCCGCCACCTTGGGAGTCTGGCTCAAAACGCTCTCGGGAAGCTTGAACACCTCTTTTTTGAAGGTGTTGTTGAAATACCCAGCCATGTCGCGGCACATCTCAATGTGCTGGACCTGGTCCTGCCCCACGGGGACCTTGTCGCTTTGGTAGATGAGGATGTCGGCCGCCATGAGGGCGGGGTAAAAGAAAAGCCCCAGGCTGGGAGCGAGTCCGCGGGCGACTTTGTCTTTATAGGAGTGGGCTCTTTCCATTAGACCCATACCGGTCACAGTGCTTAGGATCCAGGCCAACTCAGCCACTTCGGGAATATCGCTCTGGCGGAACAACAGGGCTTTGGCGGGATCAAGACCCAGCGCCAGATAATCCGCCGCCGCCATGAAGGTGTACCTTTTCAAGTCCTGCGCGTCTTGAACAGTGGTCAGGGAGTGATAGTTGGCCACAAAATAAAAACATTCGCCCTGGTCTTGAAGGCGGATATGGTTTTGGATGGCACCGAAATAGTTGCCCAGATGCAGACGCCCGCTGGGTTGGACGCCGGATAGATAACGGATCGGTTGTGCGCTTGGTTTAGATGTCAATCGGCCCTCGCTGGGCTCATTTTACGGGTTTTTAGAGTAAACGAATGAATAAAATGAGAACAATGATGATCATGAATCCATAAGGGTCAAGTCGGGAAACCTGATACGACCATTTGGGCGAAAGGACCGCCTTCAATATCCAGGAACCGTCCAAGGGAAAAATGGGGACTAGATTGAAGACAGCCAAAGCTAAGTTCAACACCAGAAAAAATTGAAGAAAATCGCGGATCACACCGATGGTCGATCCATCCAATCCAAAAAACCCGAAAAATTGAAATAGAAAATACATCCCAAAAACGAAAAGAGCCAAAAGCAAGTTCATGCAAGGTCCCGCCAGGGCGACCAAAGCCCCATCCCGCCGAGGATGGCGAAAATTTTCTGGCGTGATCGGTACCGGTTTGGCCCAGCCGAAAAGAAAAACACTGGGATACAAGAACATGATCATGGGAAAAAGAAGGGTGCCGATGGGGTCCACATGGACGCGGGGGTCGATAGTCAAACGGCCCAACATTTTCGGGGTTGGGTCTCCCAGGCGGGTGGCGGTCCAGGCGTGTCCGAACTCATGAAAGCTAAGGGAAAAAACTAGGACTCCTAATTCCATCACGGCATAAGCGATTCTCGACTCGGTCATGATTCCCCTTTACCCAAAGCCGACACAAAGCCTCTAAGCCACTAAGTAAAGCATGAAACCTTTTTGATTTCAAAATCAAAGATTTTCTTCGAGTCTTTGAGGCTTCGTGTCAGATGTTGGTTTTAATTTTGAACCTGTATTTAAAGCGGGTCAACTTTAACGGAATAACCAAACACCTTCAACCCCAACATCAAGGAGCGAAAGAGGATTGCACCCAATGAAAAGCTTGTTTTCGATTCTTGAATTTGCCGTCCAATTGTCCGTTCAAAGCCTCTAAGAGGATATAGGAATAGCGGAATCCAGGCGGGATGTTCAGGGATTGAAGGTCCCTACCCCGGATCCAAGGTTTCAACTTTTGGATCTTGACCAGATACTCCATCATTTTTTCA
>CAYXYA010000099.1:0-7148 GCA_964469185.1 uncultured bacterium
GATCTGAACTTTGAGCCCCGTAGCCTTCGCGGTGTATTCGGCGGTATGGACCGCACGGCCCAGCGGGGAAGAATAGATGCGGGTGAGCCCTTCTTCACTCAAGCGTTCGGCTAGAGCCTTGGCTTCCTTATGACCCTTTTTCGTAATGGTGTTGTTTTCGTAGTCAGGCTCGGCATGACGGATGATGTAAAGGCGCATGAATGTTCCTTTTTACTTCCCGATACAAAACTTCGTGAAGATATCCTCGAATGCCTTGGCAGGCAAGTCCCGGCCCCGGATGCGGCCGATCGCCAAAGCCGCTTCCCGCAATTCCTCAGCCCAAAGCTCGTAGGGCTGGCGGTTTTTCATGAGTCCCAAAAGATTCCTCAAGGCACCTTCAGCCTTTTCCACTTCTAAGCGGTGGCGGGCTGAAGTCAGGACCACATCCTCCCCGCTCGTCGGAGTTTGGATAAGACCCTCCAGAATACTAACGATCCAATCCAAACCTGCCTGTGTTTGACAAGAAACACCTACGCATTTTTCAGCCAGTAACCTCGTGGCAGCCCAAGGTTTCTGATCTTTGACCAAATCTATCTTATTGAATAAATACCAGGTCCGGTCTTCGGGCAACCCGGCTGTTTTTAATTCACTCAAGGAACCTTCGGGCGCCGAGGCGTCCACCAGCCAGAAGATTGCGTCCGCTTCCTCAATGACCTGGCGGCTGCGGCGGATGCCTTCCGCTTCCACTGCGTTTTCCGCTTCCCGAATGCCCGCGGTGTCGAACAAGCGCACCCGGACACCTTTCAATCGGATCTCGCCTTCCACCACGTCCCGGGTGGTTCCAGCCATCGGCGTCACGATCGCCCTTTGGGTTCCGAGTAAGGCGTTGAGCAAGCTGGATTTTCCTACGTTGGGCGGTCCCACTAATGCCACCGTCAACCCATCCCGGATGACTTTGCCCTGACCATAACTGGTCAAAAGCTTTTGAAGTTCGGTTTGAACCGAAACCACTTCTTTCTCGAATTTAGCCTGATCCAACGGAGGAATCCCGTCATCCGAAAATTCCAACCGGACCTCGACCTTTAAATAGAGGGATTTCAGGGATTCTTCCATGGGTTCCAAGTGAGCGGCCAATCCTCCCGTCAATTGGCGCAAGGCCTGTCTTCGAGAAGCATCGCCCTGGGCCGAAACCAACGCTTCGACCGCCTCAGCCTGGGTTAAGTCGAGCCTTCCATGGATAAAAGCCCGGTAGGTAAATTCTCCCGGTTTCGCCACCCGGGCGCCCTGAGAAAATAAGGACTTCGATCATCTTCTCCAATAAAGCGGGGCTCCCGTGCACGTGGAACTCCACCACATCCTCGGTGGTATAACTCTGCGGCTTAGGCATGACCAAAAGTAAACCCTCGTCGAGAAATTCGCCCGTTTGAGGATTTTTGAATTTAGAAAAGAGTATCTGCCGCTTCGACTCGATCATCTTCTTATCTATAAGAAGACCGCTAGCGATGGACAAAGCCTTCCCGCCGGAAAGCCGGATGATCCCGATGCCGCCGACCCCCGCGGGAGTCGCGATCGCCGCGATAGTGTCTTCTAGTTGATACATAGGCGCTTATTCACCCTAAACCTAAAGTCTGCCGCTTTGAGTCCCTCAAAACAAAAAAAGCCCCGCCCCAAAGGGGAAGGGCTTTTTTAAAAAAACAACTTATACTTTGTTGCCGATGTTGTCGTCCATATCGGGCTCTTTCGGAACTGCATTGCCCGGTTCAACCCCGCCTGTTGGCACGGTCGCCGCCGAAGAAACCGGCGCTTGCGTCATCGGTTGAGCGTCCGACTGGCTGTCCTCGGGAGGAGCTGTGTTACCCGGATCCACATCGCCCGCCGCTTCCGCCGCAGCCGTCGCTTCGGGGGTGACTTCTACCGCTTTGACCTTCGGCACGATCACGACTTTACGCCGCAACCCTTCGCCGCGGCTTTCAGTGGTGACATGCTCGTTCTCTTTCAAAACCATGTGAACCACCCGGCGGTCCTTAGAACTCATGGGCCGCATGGGGATCTCCACGCCGGTTTCTTTCGCCTTTTGCGCCAAGTTCAAGGCCAACTCTTTGAGTTTGTCTTTTTGGCGTTCCAGGTAGTTTTCCACATCCACGACCACGATGGTCCTCTCATCGCCCGTGAGGCGCTGGACCATTTTGGCCACCAGGTACTGCAGGGAATCCAAAGTATGTCCGTGACGGCCGATGAGCGTTCCGCTGGAAGGTCCTTCGATATTCAAGACTGTGTTGCCATCGGTATCTTTGCGGCTCTTCACTTTATCCGGCAGGCTCATACCGCGTAAAAGACGGCTCAAAACACCTTCGGCGAAAGGGATCACCGCGTGAGGCTTCAAAGCCACTTTCACTTTAGCGGGTTTAGAACCGATGCCCAAAAATCCCTTGCTGCCTTCCTCCACCACTTCGGTTTTCAAGTCGTTCTTGCCGACGTTGAACCGGCGGGAAGATTCCTCAATGGCTTCCTCGACACTGCGGCCCGAGACTTCCACCCAAGAACTGCCTCCGCGGTGGAAAGAACCCTCGCCGCGATCGCTGCGCTCATGACGACCATGGCCCGAACGGTCATGGCGTTCCGGCCGATTACCATAAGAACCCGTTCCCGACGGACGACGGTTGCCGAAAGACGGACGGCGTTCACTGCTCCTGCCTTCATTGCGCTCGTAACGATTGCCGCTGTTGCCGCCACCGGCGTTCCCGCCAGTACTGCCGCTGGAATTACCGCGATAGCCCCCGCGATTTTCGCGGTTGTAACCTCCGCTCGATCCTCCAGGCCCACCCGGTCCGCGGTATCCCCCGCGATTGCCGCTGCCAGTCGGCTTGCTTCCACTCTGATTTGAGAAATTTCTCATGATCTGACTACCTCTTCTTTCTTCTTAGCGTTTTGGATCTCCCGATTCACTATTTTTTGCTGAACCATCGACAGCAAGTTCGTCACCACCCAGTAAACAAGAAGCCCCGCGGGCCACTGGAAGGAGAAAAACGTTAGTAAGATCGGCATCATCCACATCATTACTTTTTGTTGACCAGCGGCCTGAGTGGCCATCTGGCCCGACACCTTCTGCTGGGCGAACATAGTGGCGCCCATCAAAAGGGGAAACACGTAGAACGGATCCTTGAGGCTGAGGTCGTGAAGCCATAAAAAGGAGGCTCCGCGCAGCTCAATACTGTGGCCCAACGTGGCGTAAAGAGCAAAGAATACGGGCATTTGCAGGAGCATGGGCAGACAACCTCCCATGGGATTGACCCCCGCCGTTTGGTAAACAGCCATAGTTTCCTTCTGTTGCTGTTGCTTGTCATCGGGGTATTTGCGTTTGATCGCGTCCAGTTTGGGCTGGATCTCCTTCATTTTCCGCTGCATCTGGCTCATGTTTTTGTAGCTGTTGTGGGTCGGAAGCCAGAGAAGAAGTTTGACCGCGATGGAAAGAAGGATGATGGCCAGACCCCAGTTATGGGCCACCGTGAAGAACCATTTCAAAAGCGCCAACATGTAAACGCTGATGAATCCGAACCAACCAAAATCCACCACGCTTTCCAATTGATAATTAAGACTTTTCAAAAGATCGTAATCCTGGGGTCCGAAGAATACCTGGCCCTTGCGTTCAAAGCTTTCTCCGGCTTTTAAGGAAGGTCCTTCGAAAACTAAGAGGGGCCGCGGACCAAACACATTTTGGTTGACGCCAGGGTTGGGATTATCCGACGTCGGGCTATTGAAAACGTTGAAGTCTCGAACCACCTTCACTGAGGCGCCGCCCGAGGAAGGGTCCGGCAGCAAGGCCGCCATGAAGAACTGATCCGCCAGCGCCGTCCAGCTGATGGGAGCCGGGATCTCCACGCTCTCCTTGGATTTTTTCGTGCCTTCCGAGGAAACATGGCCCGCCGTCAAGGTCGCCACGTGATAGCCCTGAACCCTCGATTGGGTCCCGGTATTTTCTTCCATTCCCAATGTATCCGCCCATTCCACGATCAGGTTGGAGGCGGGAACGACCTCGTGTCCGGTTTGGCTGACAGTCACATTGAATGGAATGAGATAACTTTTATTTTGAAAATCAAAGCTTTTTTCAATGACTATTCCGCCAGCGTCCACATAACGGAATACGATCTTGGCTTTATCCCCGGCGGAGGAAAATTTCTGGGATTTCCCTTCGACCGCGAACAGTTTTTGGTTCAGTTCCGACAGGGGAGCGTAAGTGAGCGAAAAGGGTTTGGGCCTGTCCGGATCAGCATTGACCAAGTCGATGGGCTTTTGGGTTTGACGGTTGGGATATTTCTTCAACTGAAAACTGGTCAAGACCGCGCCTTGATTGGAAAAAGTAGCGGTGTAATCATCGGTCTCGATTGTGACGGGGCTTAGGGGAATGTTAGAAACTACGCGGGCAACGGAAGCTTTTTTAATGACCCCGCTAGTCGTTTGAGAAGACGCGGAAACCGTATCGGGGGAAGAAGACGTATGGGATACCGCCGCTGACGGCGCGATCACAGGAGGAACTGGCGGTTGTGGCATGAGATACATCCACAAGCCCATAATGAACATGGAAAGAGTGATGAAGAGGAGCAAGTTACGCTGCTGTTCCAAAAGAGGCTCCCGTTATTAAAAATTAATGAACGGGGTGGAATCCTCCGGATGAGGCGGGATGGCAACGGCTCAAACGCTTTAAACCCATGGCGAACCCGGTGAGGGCGCCATAACGTTCAACAGCTTGACGGGTATATTCGGAGCAGGTAGGTGTAAACCGGCACGAAGGGGTTAGGTAAGGCGAGATCATCAGCTGATACCCCTTGAGTACGATCAAGAACACCTGCTTGAAAAGTTTGTCCATTTCCTGAGTCCCTACTTCATCCGGGAAAGAAGGCCCGCCCGTGTCGAGAGAGAGAGAAAAGACTTTCTCAGCTCGTCGAAGGTGCGTTCCGCGCTTCCGCGCCGAGGAACCAGGATGACCTGGTAGCCTCCGCGGAATTTTTCTTTTTCCACCCGGTAAATTTCCCGAAGACGCCGTTTCAGGCGGTTGCGAAGGTAGGCCTTCCCTAAGGCCCGACTCAACGAAACGCCGAATTTTCGTAGACCGGCATCTTCCTTAAACTGAACATAAAACGCTAATGTACCATCTTCCAATTTGCGGCACTGCTGAAACACCTCTTTAAACTCATTGGATCGCTTGAGCCGCTCTGACTTTAAAAAACGCGGCATGATCCCACCAATGACAAGCCCCAGTTACTGGGTGCTGACTTTATGACGGCCTTTTGCGCGGCGGTTGCTCAAAACTCGGCGGCCACCGACCGTTTTCATGCGACTGCGAAACCCGTGAACTTTTTGACGTTTTCTCTTGTTCGGTTGAAAAGTGCGCTTCATTTAAAACCTGCCTGTCTTTTGGGGATCCGCGGGGGAACCCTGAATAAATCAACGAAAAGAGCGATGATTGTAGCCCAGAGGAGAAGCGAACGTCAACGAAAGGTTCCCCTCGCTCCATAACCCTTGAAATAAGGCCTTCCGGACTTGGCGCGGGGAATGAACCGTGGTACAAGGGCCCATGAGTTCATCCATTCAATTGATCCTCGGCGGCGCCCGGTCAGGCAAATCCCGTTACGCTCTCCATCAAAATAGTGAATTTCCTTTCGCCCAAAGGATTTTCATCGCGACCGCTATGGCCGCGGATGAGGAAATGCAAAACCGTATCCAACGCCATCAAAAGGAAAGAGGTTCCTCGTGGGTAACCCTTGAAGAGCCGTATGACCTGGCGGGCGCCCTTAATAGGTCCGCTGCTCGTGAAAATGCTTTAGTAGTCATCGATTGCGCTACTCTTTGGATCTCAAATTTATTATGCGGCATGGGCGGCCCCACTCTCTCCATGACCGAAGCGGAAAAAAAATTAAATATCTTTGTTCAAAACTTAGCCACAGTGAAGGGAATTGTGAGGATCGTCTCCAATGAAGTGGGATTGGGTATCGTTCCTGAAAGTGTCCTTGGGCGTGAATTCCGTGACCTGCAAGGCAATTTCAACCAACAGTTAGCCGCGGCGGCCCATGAAGTGATTTGGATGACCGCCGGCCTCCCTCAGAAAATAAAATAAGACCTTTTTTAAAAAAAATAACCACATGACGTTTGTCATACATCGATTTTTTGACAAATATTATTGGCTACATCCCTTGATAAATTTTTAATTTTTTGGGAGACTTCCAACGCTAATTTTCATAGGAGAAAAAAGTGTCATTCAAAAAACCATTATCGGTCTCAAGACCGAAACTCACTCAAGGACTTAAAACCTTAAATCGTTTTTGGGAACGCGGACTATTTCCGCAAGATCTCGACCGCCATTATTTTTTACATTGGTTCACGGTTTATAAAGGCAATATCATCCAAACCGCCAAAGCGCTCCAGATCCACCGCAACACGATCCAGGGGCATTTTCTTCAACTCGGTTACTCTAAAAAATCAGTCCGGCTCCGCCACGCCTGGCAAAATTTAAATGAGAGATCAAAAAAAGACTCATTCGAAAAAAAGTTCCACTCTTTCTACAAAGAATTCGGGAAAAAACCGAATCTGACTCCTGAAGAAAATAAAAATTTGGTGAGTTTGTGGAAGACAAAATTTTCTTTTAAGGCTTTGAGCCCGCATTATCTGCTCTGGGCCCTTCGCGCTGGAAAATCAAAAGAATGGGTTCAAAAGAAACTGGATTATTCGGATCGGCACCGTATCCGACTCTTAAGCTCGGTTTTAAAACCCAAGTCCCGCGACGGTTTTTGGCTTTCGCCTTTAAAGCCGCTCTCTAAAGAAATTTATTCGGCCCGCTACCGCACCATCTTGTCCCGCAAGAAAAAACGGTAACATTTTTAGCGCAACGAATCCCTCAATTGGTCATCCATCGCTTTAAAGAAAAGTGGATGTGCCCCTAACGGCTCCGCCATTTGAACGCGAATAGCTGGATTTTCCTTTGAAAAGGTCCTGATCTTCTCCTGTATCTTTAAAATCAAATTTCCTTTAAAAATCAAATATGGAACCACCCAGAGGTTTGAAGTCGGCAATAAAGCGATTTTTTTTAAGGATTTTTCAAAATTAGGCTCCACTATTTCAAAATAGCAATGCAAAACCTCTTTAAACCGACCCTTTTTCCGAAACATTCTGACAAT
>CAYXYA010000100.1:0-7057 GCA_964469185.1 uncultured bacterium
TACCGCTTTTCCCGATGGCCGCGAAGGCTTTCGCGCCCTGGATCATGGTGCTGGCGGTCGCGGGCGTGGCGCATGGAGCGCTGATGGCGACTCTTCAACCGAATTTCAAGCGCATGATGGCTTATTCCTCGCTGTCCCACATGGGACTTATCTTGCTCGGTCTCTTCACTTTTTCGCTGACGGGACTCCAGGGCGGGTTGTTCCAAATGATCAGCCACGGTGTTTATATGGCCGGACTTTTTCTTCTCATCGGGATGCTTTACGAGAGACGCGCGTCACATGAGATGGGGGATTTCGGCGGGTTCGCGAAAACGACGCCGGTCCTCGCGACGTTTTTTCTTTGGCTGATGTTGGCGGTGGTGGGGCTGCCTGGTTTTTCGGGATTCGTGGGGGAGATCCTCATCCTCGTTTCGGCTTATAAGACCAGCCCGGTACTGGCATTCATCGGCCTTTCGGGCTTCGTGCTTTCCGCCTGGTATCTGTTTACGCTTTACGGGAAGGTGTTTTTAGGACCGACAGGAAAGAAAACCCGTTCGACGGGTTCGACAAGCTCACCGCAGGCTCACGATGGTCGCTCAGGGCAGGGCAAAGTTCAAAAAACAGAAGATCTTTCCGTCAGGGAAATATTAGTGATCCTTCCTTTGGCGGCCGCGGTTCTTTGGATGGGACTCAACCCGAATTTCTTCCTGCGGCCCATGGAAAAATCTCTTCAAGCGAATGTCATGGAGAAACTCAAACCGCCGCCAGCTATGACGGATTTCGCCGCTACCCAATTGCGCCTGCAGGAAGAAGTGGATAAAGACAAGAAGAGGCGCCGCTAATGGGTTCTTTTCCGCTGGAATTTTCAGCCCTTCTCCCGCTTTGGATCACGGTCGCGGGGGTCTTGTGCCTTTTGCTTCTTGAGGCGTTCTTAAAAGAGGAAGGCCGCAAAGCGACGCCTGTCTTGACTGGAGCTTTTTTGCTATTGGCCCTCGCTTCCGCGTTCCGGTTGCTGGCGCTTCACGGTATGCCCGGCTCCTTATTCCACGGCGCGGTCGTGGTGGATCTCTATTCCGTCACGCTCCAAGCGATCTGCCTCTTGTCGGCTTTCTTGACCTGTGTTTTTTCCGCCGCTTATCTCCGGCGCGAGAAGGCCGTGACTGGGGAATATTACGCGCTCATTCTCTTGGCGGCGGCGGGCATGGTAACGCTGGTCGCGGCCGCGGAATTCTTGACCCTTTTCGTCGGGTTGGAGCTGATGTCACTGGCGGCATATGTATTAGCGGGATACTTCCGCGTGAAGGAACGCTCGACCGAGGCGGCCCTCAAGTATTTTCTTTTGGGTGTCTTTTCCTCCGCCTTCCTTCTTTATGGTATCGCGGTGCTTTATGGCGTCTCGGGAACCACCCACTTTTCCGACCTTCGTCTATTTCTTGAGAAGGGAAACACTCTTTTAGCGGGTCCACAGACCAACTCGGTCTTCGTTCAATTGGGCGCGATCCTTCTTTTGGTCGGGTTAGGTTTCAAAGTCGCGTTAGTGCCGTTCCACGGCTGGGCGCCGGATGTTTATGACGGCGCGCCCGCTCCCGTCTCCGCTTTTCTTTCTACCGGAGTGAAGGCCGCGGGGTTCGGGATCTTCACCAGGCTCTTTACCGAGGTCTTTGGTTTGCCGGGGACCTGGAGTCTCGCGCTCGGCTTTCTCGCGGTCCTCACGATGACCCTGGGAAATCTGGGAGCCTTGGCCCAAACCAGTTTGAAACGGATGATCGCCTACTCCAGCGTGGCGCACGCGGGTTACTTGGCTGTGGGATTGGCGGCGGCCTCAGGCGCGCCAGCCGACCAGGTTGAGCGGGCGGTGGCTTTTTATCTTCTCGCCTATACCTTGATGACGGCCGGTGTCTTTGGTTGGATCGCCTGGGTTAGCGGGCCCGGGGAAGCGAAGACCCAGATCGAGGATATCCGTGGTCTGGGCTGGACCCATCCCTGGATGGGCGTGGTTTTGGGTGTTCTTATGTTCTCTTTGGCGGGGATGACGCCTACCGCGGGATTCTTTGGGAAGTATTATTTGTTCAAGTTGGCGGTGGACCAGGGCATGATCGCTCTGGCGGTGCTGGCGGTGTTCAATAGCTTTGTCTCGGCTTATTACTATTTAAAAGTCGTTGCGACCCTTTACACCAAACCGGAAGGCGCCCCGGCTGTCTTGCTACCATCCTCATTCGCCCTTTATTTGACCTTTTTTCTTTGCGCCGCCGGTGTTCTGGTCGCTGGCTTCTTGAAATTTCCTTTCTGAGCGCTCAAAATATTCTTTGATAGGAGAATTAGCATGAAAGTCATCGCTGATCTTTGTGTCGTACCTTTGGGTGTGGGTGTCTCCGTTTCCGAGTATGTGGCGGCTTGCGAAAAAGTTTTGAAGGACGCTGGGTTGAAAACGAAACTGCACGCTTATGGGACCAACATCGAGGGCGAGTGGGACGAGGTCTTCGCCGCCATCAAGAGTTGCCATGAAGTCGTCCACCAAATGGGAGCTCCCCGCATCACCACCACGCTTAAATTTGGGACCCGCACGGACCGCGCGCAAACGATGGAAGATAAAGTTCAGAGCGTGGAAAAGAAGGTGAAGTAATTCACGACCGAGATCTTCAAGAGTTTTCAAGCGATGAAAGCGCTGTTTCGTCATAGTGGGTGAAAATTTTTAGACCACTATTAGTTGTGGTTATCTCGAGTCTGATTAGCTCTTCGAAAATAAGGCTTTTCCCCTTTAAAACACCCTCAAAGTGGTTGCGAATTCCCGACTTCAACGGTTATGATGCTTCCCCTGAGTCCCGCAAAAGACAGATCACGGCGGCAAAAATTTGAGACGGAGGCTTTTTCTTCATGGCAAATGAAATCATTGTTGGGATCGGCGGCGCGGCCGGTGACGGTGGAGCTTCAACGGGAGATAACCTCTCTCAATCTTGCGCCCGCCTTGGCTTGAATGTTTACAATTACACCAGCTACCAATCCCTGATCCGCGGCGGCCATTCCTGGATCCGCCTTCGTGTTTCAGACGCTCCCGTGACCAACATCGGCGACCAAGTGGACGCCATGATCGCCCTCAATCAAGACGCCATCAACCGCCATCTGCCGGAACTCAAAGCGGGCGGCATCTGTGTTTATAACGGCGACAAGGTGAAGCCTGGTCCGGCCCCCGCAGGCGTACAGCTTTGCCCCCTCCCGGTTTTTGAATTGGCCGGTAAAGACGCTCTTCCTATCATGCAGAATACCGTGGCCTTGGGCGCTCTTGTTCGCCTCTTAGGTCTGGAGTTCGAAGCGCTCTCCTCTGTTTTTCAACATACCTTTAAAAAGAAACCCCAAGTCGTTGAGGCTAACATCACCGCCGCCAAGGCGGGGTTCGATTTCGCTGATAAACAATACAAACCCCACGCGACCATCCTGAAAAAGGGACCTCACAAATTAGCGATGGTCCATGGCAACAATATGCTGGCGATGGGCGCGGCCAACGCGGGTTGCAAGGTTTATTGCGCTTATCCTATGAGCCCGGCGACGGGAGTTCTTCACTGGATGGCGGCTCACGGTAAAGAGTTGGGTATTTGCGTGCGCCAAGTCGAGGATGAGATCGGTGTGGCCAATATGACCATCGGAGCTGGCCAGATGGGTGTTCGTTCCATGTGCGCCACTTCGGGCGGCGGATTCGCCTTGATGACCGAAGCGATCGGTATGGCTGGCATCATGGAGATCCCTGTGGTCATGATCAACGTCATGCGCGGCGGCCCCTCAACGGGTTTGCCCACTAAGCAAGAGCAAGGCGACTTGAACCAGGCGATAGGCGCTTCTCAAGGCGATTTCCCCCGAGTCATCATTGCCCCAACGTCCATCGCGGATTGCTACACCACGATGGAAGAGTCTTTTAATATCGCCGAAAAGTATCAATGCCCGGTCTTGGTCCTGTCGGACCTTTTGATGAGCGAAGGCCACGGAACCCTGGAGTCGTCTTTCCTGGACCGCGAGTTCAAGATCGACCGTGGCGAGATGATCCTCGAGGACAGCGGAAAAGGCGGCGATTACTACCGTTATAAGGATACCCCTTCGGGCATTTCACCCCGCGCGATACCCGGAATACCGAATCACCTTTATGTCTCGGCCACGGACGAACACGATGAGGACGGCGTCATCATCTCCGACGCTTACACCGACCCTGTCATCCGCAAGAAGATGGTCGACAAACGCTCCCGCAAAATGGAGAACGCGACCAAGGATTTCGCTCCCGTGAAGATCGAGGGAGACGCCAATGCCGACACTGTGATCGTGACCTATGGCTCCACCTGGGGCGTGGTCAAAGAAGCCGCCGAACGCTTGAATAAAGAAGGCGTGAAGGTCGGCCACTTGTCCATCAAGTATTTGGTACCTTTCCAGGAAAAAGAAGTCGTAGCCCTTTTGAAGAACAAAAAGAAGATCATCGTCGTAGAGATGAACAAGGCCGGCCAGTTCGCCCGCCATCTGCGCGCGGAAACGGGGATCACGGCTCACGCCAACGTCCGCAAGTACGACGGAGAACCATTCCAGCCGAAACAAGTGGTGGACGCCATCAAGGAAGTGTTGAAGGGCAAGGAACTGGTGGAGGTTCTTTCGACCGAATCCGGCTGGCGCACGCCGCATCCTCCGGGCCACGGAGTGCTTTCCACGGGATCTGTTCACTAAAATCTAATTCAAGGAATCTTTTTCAGGAGGAAGTAATGGCGACAGCGACTTTAGCACCCAGGGACGTGAAACTTTATAAAGCGGATGTCCCGCCCGATTGGTGCCCCGGCTGTGGGGACTACGGGGTCTTGACCGTTCTTCAGCGCGCGGTAGCTGAACTGGGAATCCCCAACGATCAACTCATGATCGTTTCGGGTATCGGCTGTTCCTCCAACCTGCCGGGCTTCTTCAAGTCCTACGGCATGCATTCCCTGCACGGCCGTTCCTTGCCGGTGGCTACTGGGGCCAAGATGGCGAATCACGAAATGACGGTCATTGCTGTTGGCGGAGACGGCGACGGTTACGGTATCGGCCAAGGTCACTTCATCCATTCCATGCGTCGCAACGTGAACATGACTTATATCGTCATGGATAACGAGATATATGGTTTGACCACGGGTCAAACCTCCCCCACTTCCGAAACGGGAATGAAAACCAAATCCACTCCCAACGGAAATCCCGAAGGACAGCTGAACCCCATGATGTTGGCTTTGGCCGCCGGTTGCGGTTTCGTGGCGCGCGGTTTTTCGGGCGACATCAACCATTTGAAGAGTCTCTATACTCAGGCCATCCAGTATCCGGGTTTCGCGTTGATCGACGTCTTCTCGCCCTGTGTGACCTTCAATAAGCAAAACACCTTCGGTTGGTTCAAAGAGCGCGTTTACAAGCTGGAAGACGCGGGTCATGATCCTTCCAACTGGAACGTGGCGATGGATCGGGCGAAAGAATGGGGAACCAAGATCCCCATCGGAGTCCTCTATAAGAACCCGAATCCGAAGCCTTCCATTGACGCTGAAGACCCGGCGTTACAAGGCGCGGGATTGGCCAAGAGCAAAAAACTGGGACTGACCGCGGATCAACGCAAAAAGTTGATTGAAGAGTACATTTAAGCTGTTCGCGTGAGTGAAGAGGCCCTTCTTAGAATCTTAAGAAGGGCCTTTTCTTTTTAAGGTGCTTTTGATTAAATGAACTCGTGTTTTGGATCCGCCAGCCCGTTAGATAAGGATTCGAACCCGTTGGCCAAAACGGCGATTTTTCGTGGGTCTCAAAATCGCTGGCCAAAGGTGTTGAAAGATTCGTGATTCGTCGTGCGCCTCATCACGAATATAAAGGATTCAACGTGCCACATGTCATCCTAGACAATTGCATCGGTTGCACCCTTTGCGCGGTCAAATGCCCTACGGAAGCCATCGCGGGCGAGAAAAAATCCATCTTTCACATCGATCCGGCCCTTTGCATCGATTGCGGCGTCTGCGGCATCCATTGTCCCGTCGAGGCGATCATCGATCCTGTGGGCGATATCGTTAAAAAGATCAAACCCCTTGCCATCCCTAAAGCTAAAGTCGACGCTGAAACCTGCACGGCCTGCGAGTTCTGCGTGGACATCTGTCCCTTCGATTGTATTTCCATGCAGCCCCGCACTGACCATCCTGAGTTCTTCAAGATCGCCGTCGTGGAAGAGAAAAAATGCGTCAGCTGCAAGCTTTGCGAAACCGTCTGTATCAAGGGAAGCATCACTATCGACCGTCCCGCGGAGCTCATGAGTTTTCAGGCGAACAAGCGGTTTTGATTTAATCCAATAGTCCGGTTTCGAGGTGAAGAAAACGAGCTTCTGTTCGTTTTCTTTTTTTACGTTTTATTCCATTAAATCGTTTTGAGATCAGGAGGATCGCATGGCGGAAGAAATATTCGACTTGATCATCATCGGAGCGGGACCGACAGGGATGTTCGGAGGGTTTTACGCGGGGCTTCGCGGAATGAAATTCAAGATCATCGACTCGATGGAGGCCTTGGGCGGACAGGTTTCGGCGATGTATCCCGAAAAAGATATCTTTGACGTGGCGGGTTTTCCCCGCGTCTCCGGTAAGCGCCTGGTGGCTGATCTGGAAGAACAACTCATGCGCTTCAAACCTCAAGTCGTTTTGGGCGAAAAGGTCACCCAACTCAAGCGTAACCTGGAGAACGTTTTTGAGCTGACTACGGATAAAGGTAATGTCCATCACGCCAAGACGGTCGTACTCACTCTGGGCATGGGTTCCTTCACGCCCAAAAAACATCCCAATGCTGAGCTGGTTCCTTTCGAAGGCAAGGGAGTTCAATACGGCGTTTTGTCCCTGGACCCCTTCCGCGGCAAAAGGGCCATGATCGTTGGCGGTGGTGACTCGGCCTTGGACTGGGCCTTGATGCTCGAACCCATTTGCGATCACGTCACCCTCATTCACCGCCGCGATGAGTTTCGCGCCCATGAGGATTCAGTCAAGAAACTCAAGGCCTCCAAGGTCGAGATCAAATTGTGGTATGAGCTCAAAACCGTTATCGGAAAAGATAAAGTGCAAAAGGC
>CAYXYA010000101.1:0-6979 GCA_964469185.1 uncultured bacterium
TAAGCCACGGGAAAGAGCAGGGTCGTCAGGTAATTCAGCGGATAGCACATGGACGAATTGGGATCGGCGAAAAAGGGCTGGCCTCCCAACAAATAGGGATTCCAAAGAGGGAAGTGACCCGCGAGGAGGGCGTTCTTCAAGAAGGCCCGGGCGCTGTGGTTGAATTGCAGAAGGTCGTTAGCGAAATAGGCTTGGTTGAGGACTAAAGAAGGGAAGAAAGCGGTAAAAGCCGCGGCAAAATAGAGAATGTACGAGACATAAGACTTGGAGGTCTTTTCGGGGATCACGGGCTTATCTCGACCGCTTGGCGGCGAGGGTTACTGGCGTCATCCGATAACCGGTTTTGTTCCAAAGTACTTTGAAGATCTTGACGTCTCGGGGAGGCGCGGGAATGGTGGTGAAAAAACCGGCGATGAGACCTAAGCCGTAAAAGGTATGGCGCATCCCGATGAGGATGGGAACCTTGAAGACGTCCATGAAGCGCCGGTGCCAGGAAGCAGCCGAGATGCCTGTGCCCAAAGCTAAAAGGCCGAAAATGAAAAGGGGGGAAAGTGCCAAAAGAAAAATGGAACCGCAGGGATCCTGGAAACGTGGAAAGAAAAGCGCTGAAAGGGACAGAAGGTAGAACACGAAAAAAGCGGGGACTAGGTGGATCACATCTGACAGGCAGGGGTAAACCTTGATCTGCCGGGCGCGGCCTCTTCCGTAACGAAAGGCTTGATAACAAAAGGCTTGCCAGCTTTTACGCCGCGAACGGTAGATGGCGCCCCGGGGATCGTAAACCAGACGGTATCCCTTATGCAGAAGGCGGTTCAAGAACTCATTCTCCTCGTTGGGAAAAAGATCCACCCGAAATCCCCTTTCGGCCAGGAAAGTCTCGCGGCGGACCATCATGTTGCAAAGGATCAATTCTTTCTCGGTGGCTTCTTTCACGGCGCCAATGGCGGCGTAACGATAGCGAACCTTGAAGCTTCCCAGCCAGGAACCCAGGACGGCGCTGACGGTCTTCTCGAAAGAAGAAGCGTCCGGCGGCACGAGATTGGGCCCGCCCGCCACGGCGGTGCGGTTGTCCCGAAAGTGCGACAACAATTCTTGGATGGTTTCCGGCATGACCAGACTGTCGTCATCTAAAAAATAAACCACGTTGGTCTTGCATTGTTGGACGCCCAGATTGCGTTGAAGCGACGGGTTCTTGCCAACACAGGCGAAAACTTGTTTCGGGCGTTCGGCTGCGGGAAGGTTGCCTAGGCTCTTGAGGACAGGGATATCCTTGTCCACGCGGTCCACGGCGATCACTACTCCGTAGGTCGTTCTTTTCATGGCTTTTTATGTAGAAGAGCGCTGAGTTTCATCGCGTAGTAGATGCCCGCCAGGGCCGTCAAAATGGGTCCCGCGACCGCCGTTAATAAGGAAAAGGAAAGAAGGCCCGATCTGGAAACGAGAGGTGAGGCGAGTAGAAAGAACAAAGCGGCCTCCCTTGTGCCGAAACCTAAGATGGTGATAGGGAGGAATTCTATCACAATGACCACGGGCATGATCAGGTAGATGGTGATGAAGGAAAGCGGCAAACCCACGGCCTGAGCGCAAAAATAAGTCCGGACAAGCACGACCACCCAGGCTGAGAGCGAGATGAGGAAGGGAAGGACCAAACGGTCGGTGGGTTGGAAGAGTTTCAAAAGTTCCTTATAGAATTCATGGCCGTGAGCGCTCAATTGTTCGACCAATTTCTTGGGCGCAAGGAACAGCAGCAAAGGCTTGATGATGGATCTCATCCATTGAGGATTCAAAAAGAACCCCATTAGCAATATCCCGAAACCTATCCCCATCAAGGCCGCTACGGCTGGTCCTTTGAACTCCTTTTGGGCGATCAGGGTGATGAGGCCGGTGGCCGCGAGCAGTACCAAAGCCAAAAGGTCGTAAACCTTGTCGGCCACATGGACGGCGAAGGCCGAATGGGTCCGCATGGAACCTAAACGCCCAATACCCCAAACTCGAACCACGTCCCCCAGCTTCGCAGGAGTGACGGCGCCCAGAGGTTGGCCTGCCAGGTAGATCCAGATCGAATCTTTCAGGGAGAGGCATGAATTGAATGACCGCGAGAGGACCATCAACCGGATGCCTTTGATCAAAACCTCGGGAACGATGAAGACGAAAGCCGCGGTCACCCATAGGGGGTGGGCGGATGCCAGAAGATTCCAGGTAGTAGGCAGGTCGACCATTTTCAATAAAGCGATGAACAAAATTGGACCGAGCAAGAAGGAGAAGTGGCTGAACCGTCTCATGGTTTAAGTAGTTCCTTTTCCAAGGCTTCCACACAGTAGAACCAGTCCCACTTTTTTACCAGTAAAGCCTGACCTTTGGTGTTTTTTTTTGTTTTGAGCGCTCGAATGACCGTGCCGGCGAAATGGATGGGATCGGGTTTGCTCAGGGTCAGGTAAGGTCCCCACCGCGAGATCTCACCCACGCGGGTCGCCACCACACGTCCGTTGCAGGCCAGGGCCTCCCGTAATTTCATAGAGGCTCGGTGTTTGTTGGCCAAGAAGTCGTTGTAATAAACCAATATCGCGTCCGAGATCCTCAGGCAAGCGGCTACCTGTTGGGTGGTCAACATTCCAGTGAAGTGGACCGAAGGATATATTTCCAATTCCCTGGCTGTGCGTTTGAACTTGCCTTCGTCGGGTCCGCCTCCGGCTATCAGCAATTGAGCATGAGGGAGAGTTTTGAGGATCGCCTGAAAAGAATAGAGTACCGGTTCCAGATTACAGGCCACGTTCAAATGAGCCGTGAAAGTCAGGATCGGGCGCTTTTTATTATCACCATATAGACTCTTGGCGACGTGCGGAAGATGTCTTGACTCGACCCGCTTTGGGTTGAATAGGTCCATGTCTACGCCCTGAGGAAGTTGGATGATCTTTTTGGTGGGGACCTCGAAGAAGTCCAACAGGTGTTCTTTCAAGTTGTCGTTGTGAAAGGTGACGATGTCGGCCCATTTGGGCCAGGGTTTTTGAAGCCTCTCATGAGTCTGTCGGAATTTTCCATGGCTGTAGGCGAAATCCAGGTCATCCACATCGATGACCACCTTGGCCCCGCGCTGTCGTTGCCACCAAAGGGCGGGAATGACCATGGGGTAAGGCTTGACTGCCAAGGCGACATGCGATCGGTTCAAGAGCGAATGGAAGAAGTAATAAAAAGTGGAGAAAGCCATGTCGAACCAGAAGGGCAGGGTCGGCAGGGGTTTCACGAAATTCACTTGATGGCCGCGTTTTTTGAGGGCCTCGGCGATGTAGTGGGCGCGCAAGGCGCTACCGGTATGCCAACCCTTGGCGGAAAGGATGAAGAACTTGAGGTGTCTAGAGGTTCGCGGTTTCATTTAATTAACTTAAATTGTACGGCCCGCTTAGTGAAGGGGCCAGCTGAAATTAGGCTGAATGTTCTGAATTATAAGAGGTTTTACCACTTCTGTTCGATCATGGGAAAGGTTCGGTAAAGTTCCTGACCCGGACGGGGTTGGCCGGCCAATCTTTGTATTCAGCCGCGGCGATGAGGTCGCGATAGTCGACCCGCGCGATGGATAGAGCCTCGAGAAGCTTGTTCGGATCCCCTTGTGCCATGTAAATAGCGCAACGGCAGACCCGGATGATCTCGGGAACCGTTGGATAATCGGTCAGGAACATCTTCAATATTTCATGGGCTTCCGGGGAGCGATCTTTGAAATCGCGGGCCAGTTGTCTTGAGATGTCTTCGGGCAATTCAACCATTTATGATCTTAGGAAGGAATTCGACCGAAACGACAGGTTAGCGGACGTCATGACCGGTCAAAACAGCCGCGCCGCGCTTGGCGACTTCCCATCCACCTTTTAAAGTCCAGAGCGGGTCGGTGACGCGGATCTTGGAGAGTAGATACTTTGGACGAAAGAGCACTTCTCGGTAGGCTTCCTGACGAAGGCGGACCAGATCCTGTGAAGTCAAAGTCTCGGTCCTGATGACCGGCACAGGGGCGAGGGGCGAATACTGCGACCAATCTTTGTGGTTCAAGCAGTTGTTCTTTTCATACCAACCGTACATCTCGGTGTTGGGGAATGGCGTGGAAAAACAGAACTGGGTATAGAAGGGGTCGATCTCCTTGATGAAGTCGATGGTCTCGCGCCAGGTTTCCTTGGTTTCGCCCGGCAAACCCACGATGGTCATGCCGTAAAAGAGGATGTCGGCTTCCTTGCAGGCGCTCGCGCAAGCCCGGATATCATCCTTGCTGACGCCCTTGTTGATGTTGTTCAAGATCACTTCCGAGCCGCTTTCGATACCGACCGCCAGTTCTCGGCAGCCCGATTGGCGCATCACTTTCAAAGAAGGCACATCGGTAAGGTTCGCGCGGGTGCAGCAAACCCATTCCATATTCACCTCATCACGGATCAATTGATGGGCTAGGTCAGCGGTGCGGTCAGAGTTAAGAGCCAAGATATCGTCGAAGAAAAGGACATTCTTCACACCGAAGGTGCTTTTCAACCACTTGAGCTCCTCTGTCACCGATTGGTGATGGCGGGGACGGTATTTTTCAAGCGCGTAAGCGCAGAAGGTACAGCCAAAGGGACAGCCCCGGGAAGTTTGGATCATCGCGAAATGATCCTGGAAAACGCCGGTGTGATAAGGCGCGATGGACGGCAGCATGTCGTAAGCCGGGAAGGGAGCCTTGTCCACATCCATCAAAAAGGGAGGAGGCGTCTTTTGAAAGCCGGATCTTTCGGTGAAGTAAGCCAGACCGTTGATGCCCGAGAACCATTCCAGCGACTTCGGGGGCAAGGTGCCGGCGGGCGTAAGGTTCGATTCCAGCACTTTCGCCAAGCTTGGCAAGATGGCGTCCAGTTCGCCCATCAAATAAAGGTCCACCTCAGGCCGGCGGGCGATCTGCTCCAACAGCCAGGGGACTTCGGAAATGATCTTGTTGCGGATGACCGTAACGCAGGAAGGAACGGTGGCTTTAGCGAGCTGAAGGACCTTCAAGTCTTCGTCCTGACAATCAAAGGCCATCCGGGCTACGACTAAGTGAGGCTGATAGTCGCTCAAAAGACGGCCGACATGTTCCAACTTGAGGTTGAAGCCGTTGGCGTCCATGACCTTGACGTCGAACCCCGCCTGGCGGAGCGAGGCGGCGCCTTGCAGGATCGAAAGAGGGGGATAGACCGAGCCGACATCGCGGTGCTCATAGCGTTCCTCACGGACGACCGGAAGGCCTTGGACGCGGGGTGGGTTGATCAGTAGGATTTTTAGTTTCACGAACGCTCCAAACTAAAGGTTTTTTTCGAAAGTGAGAAGGTGTAAACCTTTCGCACATTTAACTTTACCACTTTTCTATTTTTTCTAACTAGTCGGATCCAGGCGGTATTTCGCGAAAGCGGCCTGCGCTTCCGCGTTCGAGGCGTCCCGAAGATCCTGCCAGCGTTGAACGTGGTCGGTATAATTCAAGTCCCGCAAGACCATCTCGGTTTGCGCGTCCCCAAAAAACCACTCCCTCAAGTAAACATTGTCGCCCAGAGGTTCCGAAACGCCCCTGGAATTGCGATTCCAGCGACGGTACTGCTTGGCCCATTCCGGAAGGGGCAGGTTTTTGGCGCCATCCCCGTCCCACATGGCGGAGACGTAATAGAGTTGATCCTTGTAAAACAACAATTCCACAGAGGCGGGTCCGGTGATCCCGTCGGCAGCGTCCAGTTTGGCGATGCGGAAAACTTTGTCGTCGTTGTATTTCCGAAGTCTTTTTTTTAACTTCGGATATTTTTCCATGATCTGGCTTTTGGTCATGCCCAATGAAAACTCAGCGTCCTGACGGGGAAGCGGGATATTGGGGCCGGCCATCGCGTCCTGGATGATGCCCGTACTCCAGACTCCGCTCAACACGATAAGAAAAAAAATAGCGGCCAGAACTTTCCCCTTCCACTGGGGAGAGGCGTGAGCGGCTAAAGGATCCTGGGTCCGGTGAGGATCAGTGGAGGACGGCTGTTTGTGGTGTTCCATCACTGGTCGTGCTTTCTGGGAGCGGGTCGCCGTAGTCTTGAACATGTCCCAGCAGGGATTTCAAACCCCGCCAAAGAAGGTCCACTTCTCTGAGGGACCGGACCGTTACCAATTGCCGAAAAACGAACTTTGGTGTTTTCATGAGGTTCCAAGTCTTGGTCGCCCACTCACTCGCGTTGATCGGGGTCTTCAATATCGGGTGGCTCATGTCGTAATTCTCATAATCCTTTTCACCTACCAGCAGCCAGCCCTTATTGACCGACTCGCGCCACAAGGGGGAACCGGGATAAGCGACTACCACGGAGGCCTGCATGCAATCCCCCACGCGGACTTTATAAAGAAGCAGTTCTTTCGTAACGTTGTAGGTTTTCTGGACATCTTCCTCGGTCTCCCAAGGGTATCCCATCATGGTCGTCAGGAGCACGACCAGTCCGCGGTCCTTGGCCATCTTGACCCCGTTGCTGATCAGGTCCACTGTCTCGCACTTGGCCAGATGTTTGATGCTGTAATCAGAGCCGGACTCCAGACCGATCTTCAAGAGACGCCAGCCGCACTTGACGAGCAGGTCGACGACTTCCTCGTTCAGGGTATCGGCCCGGCAGTTGGAAGAGAATTGGAAACGTCCCAGCAGTTTGCGGGCCGTGAGTTCCTTATAAAATTCCTTGAGCCATTCGATGTTGTAGATGGGGCCGGACTCGTTGTCGTCGAAGAATTCCCAGACTTTATACTTGTTGATGCAGATCTCCATCTCCTCGGCCACGTTCTTGGGGGAGCGAAGGCGCGCGGTCTTGCCCCAGAGCGCGTGCTGCCAGATGCAAAAGGTACAGACCCCCACGCTGTTGGGAGAGGCGTCGGAAGCGCCGCATCCGCGGCCGGTGAGGATATAAGCGGTCGGTCGGAGCAAGTAGGCCTCGCCATAATCCAAGAAGCGGGTCAGTTCGCGGTCGATGAAAGGAAGGGAATCCAGGGC
>CAYXYA010000102.1:0-6950 GCA_964469185.1 uncultured bacterium
CGTCATCTCGAGGATCTGATCAGCGACCCCCGATTTGCCCACAAGCGTCATTTAAGGTCGCTTTATCCCGATCCTATCACCCAGGAGCCTTGGGTCCTTGTCGTGGCTCTGGATGGAGGAATTGCCGGAGTCGCCAGCAAGAGCCAGGAGAAACCCTTGAAGCAAGCTAATTTTCCTGCCGACCTCAAAGATCTTGAAGGTGCCCAGCATTATTCGGATTGGATCTTCATTTACGAAACGGCGGGCGCGACATCGAGATACAAAAAGCCGCTGCTCAAAACCTTGTAGGGGACTGAGTGTTCTGGCCGAAAAATGTTTGTAGATGAAACTCAAATAAAGATAAGGTACGGTAGTCGGTAATTGCGGTAATTAAATCCTGTTTAGAAATGACATTCCATGAATAAATTCATCCTCTGTTTGATCTTAGCTTTTGTCCTGTCCTCTAATGCCTTCGCCATCGACTCCGAAGCCCTCGACGCGATGATGCCCGCCATGAGGCACCAAGAACTTCTCCCCGACCCTCTTGCGGCCCTAGGCCCCATGGAAGTCTGGGACACTGAAATGCAAATGGCCATGCCCTTTCCCATGAAACAAATGCCCGATTCCATGAGCATGTTGATGATCCATGGATACGGTTTTTTTGAGACCATCATGGAAGAAGGGTTTCAACGAGGCCGGGCGGATTTTGCAGGACCGAACATGCTCATGATCGATCTGGGAACCACGGTCAGCCGTGATGAGTACTTCAACATCGACCTCATGCTCACGAGCGAGCTTTGGACGGTAGCTCCTACCGGTAGTCCCGAACTTTTCCAGATCGGTGAGAACCAAGCCAACGGTTTGCCTTTTCTCGACGCCCAGCATCCCCACAGCTCACCCATCATGGGGCTGACCTTCAGCGATACCCTCGCCCTTGCCGACGATAAAAGCTGTCTCAAACTATTTTTCGCTCCGCGCGGTGAAAGCACTGATGGCCCCGTCGCTTTTATGCACCGCATCACCGGCATGGTGAACCCCGACGCTCCGCTCGGCCATCATATCGGGCAGGATGTGGGTCACATCTCCAGCACGGTCCTGGGCGAGTCGCTGAAGTTGGGTGGTCTTCATTTGGAAGTATCCGGTTTCAACGGTAGTGAACCAGAGCCGACAAAGGTGAATCTTCCGATGGGCGCTTTGAACTCCCTCGCTTTTCGCGTCATCCAGGACATTTCGCCCAACTTCACGGTGATGGCTTCTTACGCCTGGGTGGGAACTCCCGAACCCGGTATCGCCAATGCCGAGCGTTTTTCAGCTTCGCTTTACACGCATCTTCCGGTTTCCGAAAATTGGACCCTGCACGGCACCTTGATCTACGGCGGTATCACCAATATTGATAACGCTTCTTATCTTTCGTCTTTGGGCGAAGAGTTTTTGTTGAATACCAAAACCATGAATATTTTCGCCCGATTGGAACAGCTTCAACGGACGCCCAACCAGCTACAAATTCCAGGTCTGCCGAACTCCGATACTGGACGTTGGGTAAGCGCTTTCACGCTCGGTTATAGCCATCAAGTCGTCGCCTGGGACGGATGGGAATTACGCGCGGGACTTTCGATGACGAATGATCAAGTGCCGGCCGAATATTCCGCCGCTTACGAAGGAAACCCGTTTACCTACAAGTTTTTTTTCCAGCTGGGCGGCTCGCAGATGTATAACCTTTAAAACACAAAAGCTTTAGCCGCGAATTTGCGCAAATTGACGCTGATGTTTTGACTGAAATCAAAGTCAGCTGTTTGCCAAAAAGATGAACTAATTTCTAAAGATTTTAATTTTTTAAACCGCGATAATTCGCGCTAATTTGCGGCCAGGTTGGACTAAGTTTTTCTTAAGGATGTGTCATGGCTTCTAAAAGCTTCAAAGTCGAAGGTCCCCGGAACCCCACCCCCAAAGAATACGCGTCTTTACTTTATTTCCTCAGCCAGGCCTATGGTTTTTCCGACCTGCGTTGGTTCGAGAACGACACTTCCTTTTTCTACGGTACCCGCCCTGATCAGCTTAAAACCAAATGGGTCCTGAAGTCCGGCGATCAATTCGCCTCCCATGTCGGCATCTTCCCCTTCACAGCCGTGGTGGACGGCCGTCCTCTCAAGGTCGCGGGGATCGGGTCGGTCGCCACTCATCCCAATTTTCGCAAGCGGGGTTTGATGACCCGTCTGATGAAGCACGTGGACGGTCAGATGGCCAAGGATGGGTACGACCTTTCCATCCTTTGGGGTAATCGGGCCCGTTACAACCACTTTGGTTTTGAAAGGGGTGTTTTCCAGGATCGCTTTGCTTTCAACCGTAAATTCTTCAAGCCCCTGCCGATGGGAAAGCAGATCCGCCCCGTGAAACCCAGTGATTGGAACGCGATCCATAAATTGTTCCAAAAACATCCTTTTAATACCGAACGAAGCGTTGAATATCTCAAAGCCCTTCACCGCCGGTTCGACCGCGGGCTTCCGGACCCTATTTGGGTCATGGAAAAGTCGGGCAAGGTGATCGCCTATGTGATCGTCTTCAAGTCCAACGAGGGCGGTTATGAGCTGGCGGAGTGGGGAGGGGAAGCCAAGCCGGTAGTGGATCTCTTGTCCTCGGTCCTGCCCAAACCCAACGCGGGCATCGTATGGGCGTCCATTTATCCCGGGTGCGACCTTTACCAGTGGGCCCTTCAAAACCATGAGGATCAGGTCAAAACGAACCAAACAACGATGGTGAAAATATTCGATCTGGCCAAGGTCTTGAAAGCCTTTGAATTCCAGCTTCAAAAGAGGTATGAAAACCAGTCGTCCAGGAACCTGGGTTCCCTGACCTTGCAATTGGAACGCCAGGAGAAAGTAACGATCACCTTTGGGAAAAATTTACAGGTAGAATCAGGCGGCAAGGGAAGCAAGCCGATCGTCCTGACCCAGGCCCAATGCGTGCGTTTGTTGTTTGGCTGTGGTTCGCCCAGCCGTGAGTTGAGACTGAAAGATCTTGAAGTGGAGTTGCTGGATTCGCTCTTTCCGTTGGAGTGGTATTGGTGGCGGAGCGATTGGATTTAGGGCCAACAAAAGAAGAGATTTAACCACAGAGACTCAGAGAACTCAGGGAAAGACTTAATTCTTTTCGTTTAAACCCAGAGATTTGGTTTTTCGTTAACTCTGAGTACCCTGAGAACTCTGTGGTGAAAAAGCCGGTTGTGGCTGAAAACGTTTTATCAGGGTTTTAAGCCTCATTCTGTGGTAAAAGTCGTGGGTGTTAGGATCCGTTAAATTTTTGAGGAGGCGGCAAAAATGAGAATTTGGACGAGAAGCTTATTGGCCGTTGTGTTGGTCGGGCTGGCCGGTCTGTGGATGGCCGGATGCGGACCCAAAGAAAAACCCAATACGATCCACATTTCATCCTGGGGCGATCCTCAGGAAAATCAGATCCTTCAAGACATGATCAACGCGTTCATGGCGCAGAATCCGGATGTTCCGGTGAAGCTGGACCGCGTTCCTTACGCCAGTTACCTGGATAAATTGCTGACCCAGTTCGCGGCGGGCGCCGCGCCGGACGTCATTTTCGTCTCGTCCGAGAACATGGCGGATTTCTATCCCCGCCATTTGCTGGAAAACTTGAACCCTTATCTCGAGAAGGATAAGTCGATCGACCTGAAAGCTTTTTATCCGATCTTGCTCAAGACCTATCAGATCTTCGGGAATACCTATTGCATTCCGCGGGATGTGGCCCCGGTCTGTGTGGTCTATTACAACAAGAAGGCTTTTGATGAAGCGGGATTGGCCTATCCCAAGGACGATTGGACAACCGACGAGTTCCTTCAAGATTGTATCAAACTGAAAAAGATGGATGCGAAGGGCAATGTGACCCAATGGGCTTTCACCGAGGATTACGTGATGCCGGAATGCTGGATCTATGACTTCGGCGGTCGCTTCGTGGATGATTCCTATAGCCCGAAAAAGTACATGATCGATCAGCCGGAGTTCCTGCAGGGCGTGAAGTTCCGGGCCGACTTGATGCTCAAGTATAAAGTGATGCCCACCCCGGCGAGCCTCAGCCAACAGGGCAACCTTGGCACCGCGGACTTGCTGGCCAACGGTCAGGCCGCGATGATGATCTCGGGTATCTGGAAGACACCCTTCTTCCGCCAATCCAAGAATTTGCCTAATTGGGACGTGACCATGATCCCGATGGTGAAGGGCGTGCCCCGCGCGGTCATCGGCGGCAGTTCGGGTTACGGTATCGTGACGACTTCCAAGCATAAGGACGAAGCCTGGAGACTGGTCTCTTATCTTGCCAGCGCGGATGGTCAAAAACTGTTCTCCCATACCGGTTTGATCCAACCAGCCTTGGTGAAAGTCGCCGAGTCGCCGGATTTCCTGGACGACAAAGACCCCAAGAACAAGAAGATGCTCTTGAAGGCCGTAGATTACAGCATCGATATCCCCTTGATGCCCAACTGGGGGGAAGTGCGGCACGCCATGATCTACGCCGAACTGGATAAGGTTTGGGCGGGAACTGAAACGCCTGAGCAAGCTATCGAAAAGATCAAAGTGCAGTTAGCGACGCATCCTCCTGAAGGCGTGAAACCGGAAGGAAAGTAAGTCGCACCAAAGATCGGAGATTGAACCACAGAGACTCAGAGAGCTCAGGGAAAGACTTAATTCTTGTAGTTTAAATCCAGAGATTTAGTTTTTGGTTAACTCTGAGACCTCTGTGGTGATAAGTGGTTTGTGTTGAAGTTCTTGATTAAAAAAAGCCCCGCTTTTTAGCGGGGTTTTTTTATTTTCGGGAAGGGTCTTTTTCGGCACTGGGAACGGATCTATCCGTTTTGTTTAGATCCGGATTTTTAGAAGTTTTATTCAGGTTGGGATGGACGCCGTATTCTTTGCACGTATTTTTATATATCTCGTGCGCTCTTTTTTTCCATTTATGGTGCTGTTCCTCGAAGAAATGATCCAACAACTGAGAATGCCCCATGGACACCTCCGAATGAAAAGCTTTTCACCACAGAGTTCTCAGGGAACTCAGGGAAAAATGAAAAACCAAGTCTTTTGATTTTAAAAAGAAGAATGAAGCCTTACTCTGAGACCTCTGAGTCTCTGTGGTCCAACGTTTGATTTTTATATTGGTTTAAGCTTTTTCGCCGAACCGGTTCAAGACCAAATTCCGAATGGCATCCCGGGCATCCCCGGCGTCCTCCCCCTCAAAGATCAAGACCAATTCTGAGCCGTAACTCGCGGCCAAGGTCATGAGGTTCAGGAGGCTTTTGCAGTCCACATGATTGTGATCTTTTTTGATCAATATGCGGCACTTGAATTTTGAGGAAGTCTTCACCAACTCCGCGGCGGCCCTTAAGTGAAGGCCCAGGCGGTTGATGATCTTTATTTTCTCCGTAATTTCCATAGATCGCTCCTAACGTTAAAACTATTCATAGGTGTTGAAAGGGAAAAGAGGGTTAGTCAATCGATTTGGATCAGGGACAGCGACAGCTGTTGTGGAACGAATTTTGAGATAGTTATCCAGTGAGGTCAGTCACCGGGAGAAGTGAGAAACGAAGAGAGTGTTGAAGAGTAGATAACAAACATGCTACAGACGTTGGTGTGCTATTACAAGAAAGCCATTTCTGTGCCAAAAAAGTTAACCATTCCGAAACACTATGAAATATCAGGGCTTTTTTGAAACATGATCGAAAAGGCCTAATTTTGGCTGGGTGTTTTTCTTTGAAATTCGATGGTATACAAGTGTATTATAAAGACTGTAAACATCTTTTTTTGAGGTTTCTATGCCTAAAGTCAAAAGTCAATTTGTCTGTCAAAACTGCGGTTCGAGATCACCCAAATGGCAGGGCAAGTGCAACGCTTGCTCACAGTGGAACACCTTTGTGGAAGAGATGCTCGACCGGGGAAAGTCCCAAGAGCGGGGACGCAAACTTTCCGGGCCCTCGGATTCCGTTCGGCCTGTGTCCCTTGATGAGATCGATATCGATGAGGGCTATCGGTTAAAGACCCATATCCAAGAATTCGACCGTGTTTTGGGGGGCGGTATCGTTCCCGGAGAGACGGTCATGATCGGGGGCGACCCGGGGATCGGTAAATCCACGCTGCTTCTGCAAGTGGTAGACCGCCTCTCCCGTCTTCAAAAAGACGGGCAGGGCAAATGCCTCTATGTGACGGGCGAGGAATCGGCCCAGCAGATCAAACTTCGGGCGGAGAGGCTGGGCATCCGTTCCAACAACCTGTTCATTTTCCCTGAGACGGATGTCCTGGCCATCCTGGAGCAGATCGAAAAGACTAGGCCGATCTTGACCGTCATTGATTCCATCCAAACCTTGTTCCTGTCCGATATCGCCTCGGCGCCGGGAAGCGTCTCTCAAGTGCGGGAATCGGCAGCCCGGTTGACCTATCTGGCCAAGCGGGAAAAACTGCCCCTGTTCCTCATCGGCCACGTCACTAAAGAAGGAAGCATCGCGGGCCCTATGGTGCTCGAGCATATGGTGGACGCGGTCTTGTACTTTGAGGGTGATATTCAAAGGCATTACCGGCTATTGCGGGCGGTCAAGAATCGGTTCGGCAGTACTCAAGAGATCGGTATCTTCGATATGAGGGAGGACGGGTTACAGGAAGTGGCCGACGCCTCCAAGGCTTTCTTGGACGACCACTTTGTCCACAGCTCTGGCTCGGTCATTACCGCCAGTCTGGAAGGAACACGGCCACTTCTTTTGGAAGTCCAGTCCTTGGTCAGCCCCACCAACTTCGGTATGCCTCAAAGAAGGTCCTCAGGCATTGACCCTAACCGGTTAGCGCTCATCTTGGCTATTTTAGAAAAGCGCCTCGGCATGGCCATTTCCTCGCAGGATGTTTTCTTGAATATCGCCGGCGGCATCAAGGTGGTGGAGCCCTCTATAGACTTGAGCGTCGCGGTCGCGGTGTCCTCCTCATTCCGTGAAG
>CAYXYA010000103.1:0-6906 GCA_964469185.1 uncultured bacterium
GGGGGTAATGCATACCGCCACGACTGATTCTGTGGGCATCGCGAAATATACAACTCAAATTTTCGGCACTTGGAATATTCAGGTACCGACTCAAGGAAATTTTTACGCCAGCAATGTTTCGGCGAGTGTTATTTCGAACACCTTGGGGCCGAGCGTGATTTTCACGTCTCAGGGTCAGCAATTGGCAGTTTCGCCATTAACGGCGGAAAGCTACGGCATCTTGGGTGCGAATATCACTTATGAAGTCACCTATTCCCAACCCTCGAACTTGATCGAACCAGTTGTTTTATCGACGACAGGAGCTATTACTGCCACGGGTTGGGCCTCGAATTTTTCACCTGTGACGATTGGGCAAATGGGAAACATGTCGCAGCTAAATGTGATCGTTCCATCAGGGTCGACTCAACAATCTACTTTTCAAGTAGCGGCTCAGAGGTTGGACGGAACTATTTTATTGACCAGCGCGGCAAGATACATTTCAAAAAATTATTCAGTGCAGACAAATTGGATCGTCAATTCTTCTAGTGGAATTAATCCCAAAGATGTTATCGGTAATTTGAGTTTATCTACATTAAATGCTGGTGATTCATCAATGCCCTGGATGATAAACATCTCTACTTCTTCATCATCTTTTGCATCAGTTAAGACTGCTGAAGGGACTTTTTCGAATGGCGCCACCGATTCGTTTCAAATATTTCCCGGGAATTTAAAGCCGATAACAATCACGTGTAGTTGTAATTTTCCTCAAACGATTTTTTTAAATTTATCTTCCGCAGCAGGTAGTGCTCAAGGTGTAGTTGCATTTGGTAATGGTTGTACGATTGTTGCAGGTTCTTTTTTTTCTATGGCACATTGAGGAGATTTTATGAAATCTATTAATTTTTTATTATTTTGGGTGATTCTTCTATCTTTTTGTCCAGTTGGGGCAGTGACAATTCTTGATGAGTCTCCGACTGATACACCAACCCCTTCAATTGTGACTAAATCTAAAAGCCCTGCCAAGGTTTCTGAAAAGCATCTTTTCGATTTTAATTTGAACAGTGTATTTCAAAGTGATTTGAATGGATTTAGAGCCTATTCCTTGTTTGATATTGTTTCAAAATCCGAATTACCTGAATACTCGGTGGCGGCAGAAGGAGTGATCCGGTTTAAAAAGAACTTTTCGAATTCAGATGGGGTTGATTCAGTAGAAGTGCGTTCGGCTAAAGTGACTTACCTTGAAAATTGGCTTCAAGTCAGTGCCGGACGTATGGATTTAACCGGCCTCGTTTCACCCGCCTCGTTTTTTGGGTCTTATCCCACTATGGGACTTCATCGGTTAGACGGAATGTCGGTTGTTTTGCCCATCCGCCTTTCTTTCGGGGGAGAAGACTATAAAGGAGTTAACGCGCCTCCTACCGCGATTTCCGCTTTCTATTTTCCGTCGTTATTTTCCGCTTCCTATGCAAATTTAAATGGTGATCAAGCTTTTCTTTTGGGTCAAGCCCGACTTCGGGTAATGACGGATGATATTCAAACCACTTTTAGATTTAACATCGGAGGTAGTGGAACAGATTATTTTAATTATTCGACGGTTAGCGGCAACACCACACTTTCCGCTAGTGTGGACTCTAAAATGGGAAATCAATTCACCCTCTATGGCGAATATGGCATTCAGAATTTATCGATTGCGGGTACCAGCGCTTTAGCCCTTGGTGTTAAGGCGGAACAACTTGGGACGATGGGACCTTTTTCTCTGGAATCCTTTGTTTTAGAGGTCCAGGAACCTTTGATCCAAGATCCAAATAATGCTTTTACGGGAGGCAATACCTATATTCCACAACTGGCTCAATTGCCAGCCACAACTTGGTATGTCGGCATTAAAACCCGTATTAAAAAGCTACTTATTGAAGGGGCTTTTACAAATTCTATGGGCGATTACACCTTTGCCAGGCTTTCTCCATTAGCCGTCAACGTTCCAGTATTCGTTCCTTATGGCCCAGGGAATGAAAGCGGAGGGCTACGGATCCCGCTTCTATCAAACTCTTACAATAACGTTGCTTTTCTAGTTCATGCCGGAGTGGAATTTTGAGAATTCGTGGGTTTTGAACCCCAAGGGATAGTAGGCTTTGATCCTCATATACCCCCAAATGAGCGCTCAAAAAAGTCAAAATTCACCCTTTCTGATCAAAAAAACCAATATTTCTTCGATTTTTTATGGTTTTAACCCCTTTTTAACATTGACACCAAAACATTGAGACTTTATATTCCCATGTGTTGGTGTTTCTCTTTCCGGGTGATTTTGGGCCCTGAAAGCTCAAAACTGTGAAAGAGAACCCGTAGGTTTCGCGTAAGCGGGGCTTACGAAATTCGCCGCTAACGATTGTGACCATGATCGGGAGGGCGGAGGATAGGTTCGAGAGTGCGGGGGTAAGACTTCACACTCGTAGGTCTCAGAATGGGGAGGGCCTAAAAGCCCTGAGCAGTTGAAGTCGAGTTGGACCTAACCCTGAAGGGTTCACACTCTAAAAAAGCTATAAGGAGAGTCGAATGAAGAGAGTACTTTTGTTGCTGCTGGCCGGTTTGATGTCTTTCGGCGTGGCGATCAAGGCTTCGGCGGATGCTCGCTTGAATTCCTTGGGCGCTGATGTTCGCCAAGTTGAGGATATTGACTCAATCTTTTTGTATGCCAATAAGATATTGGAATACAAAAATACGGTTGATTTCCGGTTAAACCCTACTGCGTTTGGGGCGTTCGCTACTGGTGCGGAATGGGGTGGAATCATTCACGATATGGGTGATGACTTTGGTGTCATCGCTGTTTACGCGAATCGTCCCACAGCCGACACTGGAACGGTTAAAGTAGCTTATCCTTTAATCAAGAGCGATTTAGGCTCAACGCAGAATCTGGGTGTGGGTGGTTCTTTTAACGCCAACAAACCCACCAATAATAACCTTGACCTTTTCTGGGGCAATAAGATTAACGGAATTGGTGACGCGGCTTTGCATTTGACTTATGCAGATGCCAGCCCGAATCTTGGTGGTGTTGATAGTCAAGTTTGGGGATTGCAGTTGGGCTTGGGCTTGGGCTCGTTCTTGAGCTTCCAGGAAACCAACCTGCATATCGGCTATGTGATGGACAGCATCACGGACAGCACTGCTGCGACGCCCTTAAAAGATAATGGTGTTTATTCCATTACCGCGGGTTTCTTGGCTCTGACCGATTTAGATTCGGCCAACACAATGCGCTTGTCTGCTGACGTTGAATATGACAACACGAGCTTGCCGAATGGATTCACCGGTGGTCCGATGACCGCTAATGATTCTGAGTTCTTGCTCGGAACTTCGGTTAGCCACAAGATCAGTGGTAAGGGTTTTGTAAATTGTGGCATTGAGTTGGAGTACGATGGTGCCAATTTACCTGGCAACGTCAAGTCCAATATCTGGTCTGCGATTTGGAATGGTTCTGTGGAAAGTTCCTTATGTAGCTGGTTGACAGCTCGTGCGGGACTCACCAAGGCCATTTTTAACAGAACTTACACTGGCACAACGCCTGCTTCTTATACCGATTTATCTATAGTGGGTCTTACTAATGGCACGACTTCTTTCAACCTTGGTGCATCCATCAATGTTGAAAACTGGACCTTAGATACGCAAGTATCTGCGGCCTCGTTCGAAGGCGCAATTGCTGCTCCGGCACCTGGTCGCGGTATTATTTATGGCGATCTTTCTGGTGCGTCGATTGTGGCCGTTACTCAAGCCGATCTTCGCTACAAGTTCTAAGTTAGTTTCTTTGAAAACCCAGCTTCGCAAGAAGCGGGGTTGTTTTTTGCCCTGAGAAGCTGTTGGGGTGTGTCGTGTATAATGTGGGTCTATCATCATTTTGTTTTAATTGGTTTTGAAAGGTCTTCAATGACGCGCATGGTTGTCAGGATTTTCATAGTCTCTACATTGTTCATTTTCTCTTGTCTGCAAACACAGGCTCAAACTCCTACCTCTACTGCTAGCGAAAGTGTTGATAGTTCTGCCATTCAAAAAATAAAAGAAAAAATAGAACTCGAAAAACTGCAACTGGAAGAAGCCGAATTAAAGGTGAAGCTTCTCAAGGCTCAAGAACAGTTAACTCCTCAATCTACGCCTACGGCTGTCAAAATATCAAATGGTAATTCGGAAGACTCCAAATGGAATTTGGAAAAGTTAAAGTTAGCTGAATCTAAGAAGGCTCAGGTCCTAGCGCAGACCAACAAAGACAAAGCGGATCTACTTGTACTGGATTTGGTGAATGAGGAAATGTGGTACAAAGGTATTAGGTATTCTGCTTTTGAATTGCATGTTTTGGCCCGCGATCAGGGTTGGAAAATTTCAAAGAAGGTCGGCGGCAGGACCCCGTCTGGGGACGCGAGATGGTTCTATGAGTATCAAAACATTTCACTCTTGAAATATGAACGGAACACTAGAGGGATCCTTGTTATAAAGTCATCCGAAAAGCCGGGTGATTTTCAATTTTTGACCGCAAATTCCATTTCTCCGTTATCGAATAGCGGAGATGTTCGGAATGCCACGGAAAGTGATTACTTCAAATACGAGGGACTGGACGAACGTGAAAATAAAAGGATATTGAAGTATGGGCGCGATGGTGGGATAGGATTTAACGACGAGATAGAGTTTATGTTTGATCGCGAGGACAAGTTGACAGCTATTCATTATGGGGTTTTGGGTGAGCGCTGATCGCTAAAATAAACTATTTTTGCTAAGATGTGCCTTCTAAAAAGTTAGTTTTAATTCATTACACGAGGTGACTTCATGGTCGAATCCGCTTTTGCTCAAACCGCCGCAAGCGCCGCGGCTCCAATGTCTCCACTAGCTGCGTTTCTTGCTAATGCGCCTGTTTTTTTGCTTATTGGTGGTTTATTTTATTTTTTGATCCTGGCTCCTCAAAACAAAGAACGTAAAAGAAAAGAAGATATGCTCAAGGCTATTCAACGGGGGGACAAAGTGTTGATGCGGGGCGGTGTTTACGGGATCGTGACTGATATTAAAGAAAACATCCTGATCTTGAAGATCAGCGAAAATAACAAGGTCGAGATCGAACGTTCTTATATTGATTCGGTTCATAAAGCCTGATCAACGTCTAAGCCGATCATCGTTATTTTTCGGGGTTCAACAGGGTTCTTCTTGTTGAGCCTCTTTATTTTTGAAGGACTACCTTGATGACCATGTTTTCTACTACTTCTTTTTCGGCATTGCCTCTCAACAAACACGAACATTTAGAAAAACCCTTGAATTGGATGACTCTCTGGGAAGAGTTGGCCGAAAAAGGCCCAGCTGTTCTCTTGGAAAGTGCTGGACCAGCGCATGACGCCAGCCATTGGGTGATACTGGCGGGGGGATGCGAGCAAGAGGTGCTGGGCGAAAAGGGAAATAGTTCCATAACTTTTTCCGATGGAAGATCGGAAGCTTGTGATATTTGGAGGTTTTTGGACGCGAGCGCTAAAAACGAAACCAATTTCTTGCCTTTTCCCCATTGCCTGTCCCAGGCTTGGTTTGGTCTTTTTAGTTACGAGTTTGGCAAAGATTTTATCTTGTCCCGGTCAAATCCGCGGTCCTCAATTGAAAACCGAGCTGTGCCGGATTTTTATTTTTTCAAACCCAGACAGATCATCGTTTTTAACCGAAAAACACAAGAATTGTATTGTTTTGGGGAAAATCGGCTTTGGGAAGAAGCTGCCAATGATCGAAAAGAGAATTCTTTTTCAGTCGGCCCGGTAAAGGCCCGCATGACTTCTGAAGTCTATGAATCGGTGGTTCGAAAAACACAGACCTATATTTCGGCGGGCGATATTTATCAAGCTAATCCCGCTCAATCTTTTGACGCTTCTTGGAAAGGAAGCGCCAGCAGCCTCTATAGTGTTTTGCGAGAGATCAATCCAGGGCCGTTCATGGGAATTTTTAGAGGAAAAAACTTTACGGTTATTTCTTCCTCGCCTGAAAGATTGGTGGCGGGCCAAGGAAATTGGTTGGAGACCAGGCCTATTGCCGGCACTAGACCCCGTGGAAAAGACGACATTGAGGATTTGCAGTTGAAGTCGGATTTAAAGACCAATACCAAAGAGCAGGCGGAGCACTTAATGCTGGTGGACTTGGCCCGCAACGATTTAGGGCGGGTCGCGGATTATGGCACGGTCGAAGTTAAGCGGTATGCGGAGGTGGAATCTTATGCCAAGGTCCATCATTTAGTCTCGACCATACAGGCGAAGAGGCGCTATTCGGCCAAGATGAGCGATATTTTGCGTTCGTTTTTTCCTGGCGGAACGATCACGGGATGTCCGAAGATCCGCTGTATGGAAATCATTCAAGAATTAGAGACTGTCCCTCGCGGCTTTTATACTGGCAGTATGGGTTACGTGGCTCCCGGGCCATGTTTTGATTTCAATATTTTGATCCGGACTTTTACTCTTTTAGACAATGGTTTATTGGAATTTTACGCGGGAGCGGGGATCGTGGCGGACTCGGATCCAAAGCGGGAATATTTTGAAACCCTTTATAAAGTGGAAGCCTTGGCCCAAGCTTTGGGAACGACGCTCATGGTGAAAGCGTGATCCAGGTTTACTGGAAAGGAAAACTTCGTAAACCCAAAGAGGTCGCGATTTCACCTATCAACACAGGTTTGTTTTATGGCGAGAGTCTGTTTGAGTCGATACCGGTTTATCATGTGGTCCCGCTTTATTTTCGGGAGCACATGGAACGTTTAAAAAAAGGATGTCGATTTTTGCGGTGGTCCTTTTTACCTGAGAGCGAATTTCGTAAAGCCATCGGGCTTTTTTCGCGACAATTCGGAACTCGATCGAATTTTTTGATCCGGTTCAACCTGGTTCAAGAGCTGAAAGATTCCACAAATCCCAGAAATTTTTGTTCTGACGCGCCTTC
>CAYXYA010000104.1:0-6839 GCA_964469185.1 uncultured bacterium
TCGGCCAGAACCAGAAAGAGACCGCCGGATCCTTGACCAGGATGATCACGGTCAATATCAAAGAAACGACCGGGAACAGCTTGAACCAGCCAAGCGAGTTGGCCTTCAAGCCGTATTGACGCGCCAATAAAATGGGGCTGAAGCCCGCGGTGATGCCGTAAACAAAAAGTAAAAAGAAGTTCAAGGGGCTTTCGCCGGTTCCGAACCGGAACAAGACCCACAACAAAGCGGATACGAAAGTCAGGGCGTTATAAGGAATAAGCCCCTCGTTCCATATCTCGCAATGGAACGCCAGGGTCGTCGCGGTGATAAGGCCGATCGTATCCAGAAGCAGCGGATAATGACCTTCCCGGGTGAGCATCGCTAAAGAAAGGAGAACCAGCGCCAAGAAAAGCACAAACCCCGCTTTTCGGAGCGTATCGTTCTTCGTCATCCATTTGCGGTCCAGCCGGTATAGAAAAAGACTGAAAAGGATCAAGTTCATGGAAGCGACGAGCGTGATGATCGGACTTTCGACCATCGTTTGACCTCCCCAAGCTCCTAAGCCAAGAACGAAGAGCGTGCCGCAAACGGCCAGCATGAATAATCCTCCCGACTTGAGCCTGCGGACGACCTGGAAGAGACCGACGTTGACGATGGAAAGATAGCCAAAAAGGGCGACCAAGTTCCCTTCGCCCGTGCTCAACAAAATGGGGGCGGCATAAGCGCCTAACGTCCCCAGGGTCGAAATGGAAACGCCGTTCAAATAGACCGCCAGGACAAAAGCGACAAAGGACGTCAGCGCTAGTAAAACGATCCCCGCCGCGTTCGGTAGATAGTTGTAAATGTGGGTCGCGGCGAAGATCACGGTGTAAAGGACGCCCACGCCTCCCGCGGCGAGAATGAAACTCGTGATCTCGTATTTTTTACGGTCGATCCTCAAAGACCAGATCAAAAGCCCTACGCCGGTGAGAGCGCCGATCGCCAGCCTCATGGCCGGCGGGATCAAGTTACGGTCGATGGAGTATTTGACGAAGAACGCCGCCCCGCAAAACAACGCTACGGCTCCCAACCAGGCGAAAAGTTTCACACCCGTGAACTGTTCCCAATCCACTGTCTTGACAAAATTCTCCCACTTCGTTTCCCATTCAGGTTTTTGATAGACCTCTTTTACCGCCTGGCGTTGAGGTCTGGGCATAGGCGACATGGAAGGTGTCGAAGGTTTGGGTTTTTGTTCGGCGATGGGACGAGAGAAAGGTTCCGGATCGGTTGGTCGGATCTCGCGAATTTCGGGCTGGGGTGGTTTTTCTTCGACTTTGGAAGGCTTAGGGACCGTCTTTTCTTTTTCTGGAGGTCCTTCCAAGCGGCGCATCTTGATCTCCAGCGCCGTTATCTTCATTTCCTGGTTTTTTTGAACGTCCTTCAGGCCGGATAACATGATAAGGAGCGCTACAAAACCCATGATCAGAATAAATATCAGCAATCCCATGAGTTCCATATCATCCTCCACGCCTGTTGATGGAGCGGCTTCATCTTTATCAAGAACCCTATTTCAAATAACGTCCCCAACTATACAACGGTCAAGATTATCGAACTGCGAATAATGCGCGGTTTTTCGGCCTCAAAACCGCCTTAATCGGAATAAATTTATCTTTCATTCCGGAACAATCGATCAAAAGCTTTTCTAAACCGAGGTCCCATGGGGCCCAAATGATAATCACCGTGGTTATAACCCGGCATGGAAAGAAAGGTAGATTGCCCGGAGTAACTGCGGGCCATTTCCTCTCCCATCCAATAAGGAACACTTCCATCTGCCGTGCCATGGACAAAAAGGGCTGGCGGCAAGGATTTCGACCGTTCAGCGTCTTTAGGTTCCAAGCCCTCCGGCACTAATATCCAACCAATAAATGGCGCCAGCCAATTTGGAAAACCTATTTTTTTCAGATCATCGATACCGATCTCCCGAAAAGTTGTGAACGGCGCGATAATCGCCGCGGCCGATACCCGCGATTCCTGAGCCGCCAACATCAATGCGTAAACGGCCCCCATAGAAAAACCCACCACTCCGTATTGACGTCCCGGTTGTAAAACCGTCATCTCTTTGAAAGCGGCTTGCGTGTCTTTCCATAACCCTTCTCTACTAGAATGCCCCTTGGAAAAACCGAATCCCCTGTAATCCACGGCAAAAACGTCATAGTCCCAATCCGGCAAAAACTCAAACTGTCCATATTGGGCGGCGAGGTTTCCGGCGTTCCCGTGCAAGTAAAGAAGAACCGGTTTTGTCTGGGCCAAAGGGGACTTGCCATGAAAATACCAACCGGTCAATTGAGTCCCGTCCAAACTCAAAAAGGATATCTTTTCTACTTTTGCCGGATAAACATAATCTGAATAAATCGGCCAAGGGATGAAATAAAGTCTTGAGACCGTGTAATCGCTCTCCCGCAAATACACGAGGACCAATACCAGCATCGATCCAACAAAATATAAATAACGAGACCATTTGCGTTCTTTTGCTTTCATTTTTCCAATGGGTTCATTATTTTTAATTAGGATCACCTTTTATTGAGAAACCACCGTCGTAAGCAAATCCGACTCGAACATCCGCTCCGGCGAAATGACCGTTTCGTTCCAGGGTACCTGAGCGCCGTACTTTTCCTTCAATTGCGCCTGGACATCGGGATTCGAGAAATCAAACTCTTTCAGCTTTTGCAACCGGCCAATTTCCAAGCCTGTCGATCTTTGGTAGATCTTCCAAACCAATTCCGAACAATAGATCTTGTCGTCCGACCATTCAAATGTCCAATCATAGGCTTTGCCTTTAAAACTCTTGGCCGCTTCTTCCATTTTCAATAAAACCTCCGAGGTCAATATCTTGTCCGTGTGTTTTAACCGCCGGGCCACATAGTGGGAACCTTCGCCTTGTTCGATCCAATCTTGAATGGGTGTGAATTTGACCGGTCCAACGCCTTCATAAACATAAGGCTGTCCGTTTTTGAGAAGAACGATGCCGACGTGACTGTAGTGGGAGTGGGTCGCCATTTTGACGGCTTCGCTTTGAGCACAAACCAAATCTTGAAAAACGATATCGCCTTCCTGTAACGGTCCTTGGTAGGAAGATCCACAGCCATTGGAACCAACCAAACTTAAAACTAAAAAAACTGAAAGATTTATTATTTTCATGAAATCCTCCAAATCTCGCTTGACATCCAAGATTTCTTAGTTAATATAATGAGTGAGTAAACGCTCATCTAATACGAGATTACAGGGGAATAAGGCTCATGTCAAGACCGGTCTTAAAACGCGAACATATCCACGAGGCGGCCATGAAGCTCTTTGTCGAAAAGGGCATCGAAGGCACTACCACCCGGGAGATCGCGGAGTTAGCTAAGGCCGGTGAAGGCACTATGTTCCGGCATTACAAAAGTAAGGAAGATCTGGCTTGGCACCTCTTCGATGAAAACCTCGCCCGCTTCCTTAAAGAACTGGAAGATGACCTTCTGCGGAGGCCTGCCACCCAGCAAAAGATCCGGGCCATGGTGGAAAAATGCTATGTGTTATTTGAGACCGACCGCACCATGTGTTCTTATCTCCTTCTATCCGAACATACCGTGACCCGGCATATGCCGGCGGACTACAAGACGCCTGTTTCCGTCTTGGTGCGGTTACTAAAAGAAGGCCAAACCAAAAATGAAGTGCGGGCGATGGACCCGCAATTAGCGGCGGCCCTGGTCGTTGGGGCGATTCTTCGCGTCCCCATCTTCAAGATCTACGGCCGCATCCAGCGGGACTTGCGGGAAATGATAGATGAAGTGACCGATAGCTGTTTAAAAATGATCACGACTTAACCTTCTTAAGGAGGCTCGCTTGTCTAACGGCAAATATTCCGATCTGTTGAAGTCCGGTGGTTTCCAGCCCTTCCTTTGGACCCAGTTCCTCGGGGCTTTCAACGACAACGTCTATAAATTCGCTCTCTCTTTCTTCGCTTTCAGTTTGGTAGCGGACTCGACCACCGCCGATAAATACGTGGCCCTTCTGGGAGCGGCTTATGTCCTTCCATTCCTTCTTTTCTCGGGTTACGCGGGACAATGGGCGGATATCGCCAATAAGCGCGGCATCTTGATCATCACCAAGTTCTGGGAGATCGGGGTCATGATCTTTGCGCTCTTCACTCTCTCCTCCCACAATGTCGGATGGATGTTGGGGGTCATGTTCCTCACCGGAGTGCAGGCGACTTTTTTTAGCCCGGCCAAATACGGCGTCGTGCCCGAGATGATACCGGCCAACGACCTTTCCCGCGCCAATGGCCTTTTAGAGATGAGCACCTTCGTGGCGATCGTCCTGGGTACTACCGTTGGCGGTCTTCTCAGGAACCATTGGAAAGACGAACCGGCCATGATCGGTCTGTTCCTCATCGGCATCGCCGTTTTAGGAACCATCACCAGTTTCAGAATTCCAAAAACTCCAAACCCTGCCGCGCCCAAGCCGTTCCAGTTGAATCCTTTCATCGAGATCACTCACGGCCTTAAGCGTATCTACCAGGAAAAAATTTTTTGGCTGACGGTCCTTGGCATTTCTTACTTTTGGTTCTTGGGGGCGCTCCTTCAGCTGGACCTGATCCCTCTGGGAAAACAAGTCATGTCCCTGAAGGATGTCGTCCTTTGGGGAAAACACATCACGGATTCTGAGGATGTGTTGATCAGTTTTCTGGCGGCCTTCCTGGCGGTCGGGATAGGCGCGGGAAGCATGGTAGCGGGAAAACTTTCCGGCGAGAAGATCGAGTTAGGTCTGGTGCCTTTGGGTTCGATCGGCATGGGGCTTTTTTCCATCCTCCTTCCTTTCTTCGTCAAGTCCTATTGGGATACCGGCATTTGCCTGGCTCTATTGGGTTTTTCCGCGGGGCTCTTTATCGTGCCCTTGAACGCTTTCCTCCAGCATAAAAGCGGCGACGACGAGAAGGGACGGGTTATCGCCGCTAATAACTTCATGAACACGGTGGGCATGCTGCTTTCTTCCTTGGTCCTTCTGGGGTTCCAGCACCTCCACTTGGCGCCCCACAAGATCATCCTGGTTTGCGGCGGCTTCTCCCTGCTCGGCACTTTCTATATCCTCACGATCCTTCCCGATTTCATGGTCCGATTCTCCCTCTGGGCCCTCACCCACACCATCTACCGCATCCGCTTGGTCGGCGAGCTGAACGTGCCCTTCAAAGGACCGGCCCTCCTGGTCTGCAATCACATGTCCTTCGTGGACGGGCTCCTCGTGGGGTCCTCTGTCCAGCGCTTCATCCGGTTCATGATCTGGAAACCTTATTACGAACACAAATGGCTCCATTGGCTCTTCAAATTGATGAAGGCCATCCCTATCGATAACCGGCATCCCCAGGAAGTGATCGCAGCGCTGGAAAAAGCGAAAGAGGAACTGCGCCAGGGGCACGTGGTTTGCATCTTCGCCGAGGGCAGTATCAGCCGCACGGGCAACATGCTCCCCTTCAAGCGGGGATTCGAAAAGATCATGGAAGGGCTGGATGTGCCTATCATTCCCGTGCAGCTGGACCGCCTCTGGGGAAACATCTTTAGTTTCAAAGAAGGCCGCTTCATCACCAAATGGCCGGAATCCCTGCCTTATCCTGTCACCATTTCCTACGGCAAACCCCTCTCTCCCCGGACCAAGGCCGCGGAGGCTTGTGAGGCGGTCATGGAGCTGGGAAGCGACGCCATCCAATACCGCCGGAAACCGTGGGACGTCCTTCCCTTCCGGTTCATCAAGACCGCCAAGCGCCAGTGGTTTTCCTTCGCCATGGCTGATTCGTCAGGCAAGGAACTGACTTACGGCAAGATCTTGATCGGGAGCCTGCTCCTGGCAGGGTGGGTTAGAAAAAATAGTCCCGGCCAAGAAAAGATCGGCCTTCTTCTTCCCTCTTCGGTCGGCGGGGCCCTGACGAATTTGGGTGTGAGCCTGACGGGTAAAGTCCCGGTCAATTTGAATTTCACCGCGGGCAAGGAAAACATGGAGTCTGCGGTCCAGCAATGCGGCATCCAAACCATCCTCACCTCCAAGCTTTTTCTGCAAAAGGCGGGCTTGGAACCGATGAAAGGGATGGTTTTTCTGGAAGACATCCTCAAGGAATTCAACGGATGGGATTGGGCGAGGACGGCCCTGCTGGCTTTTCTGTTACCCTCCAGTTTGCTTTATTTCCTGACCCGCGAAAGTAAACCGAAACCGGACGAATTGGCCACCATTATCTTTTCCTCGGGCAGTACCGGTATGCCCAAGGGTGTCATGCTTTCCCACTCCAACATTCTTTCTAACGTGGAAGCGTTGGAACAGGTTTTCTGGGTCACGAAAAAGGACCGTATCCTGGGTGTGCTTCCCTTTTTTCATTCTTTCGGTTTCACCGGAACCCTTTGGTTCCCGTTGGTCGCGGGTTTCGGGGCCGTTTACCATCCCAATCCCCTCGACGCCAAGACCATCGGAGAATTGACGGCTCAGTACAAGGCCACCATCCTCATCAGCACTCCCACTTTTTACTCCGCCTATATCCGTAAGTGTTCCAAGGAAGATTTCGCGAGCCTCCGGTTCGCGGTGGTGGGCGCCGAAAAGCTCAGGGAAGGCATCGCCAAGGATTTCAAGGAAAAGTTCGGCCAGGACTTGATGGAAGGCTACGGATGTACCGAGATGTCGCCGGTGATCTCCGTGAATACGCCGGATTACCTGGAAGGCCACGAACGGCAAAGGGGCATGAAACCGGGTACCGTGGGCCATCCTGTGCCGGGAGAGTCGGTAAAAGTGGTGGATATCGAAACAGGGAAAACCCTATCCGCCAAACAAGAAGGACTGTTGTTGGTCAGGGGTCCTAACCG
>CAYXYA010000105.1:0-6827 GCA_964469185.1 uncultured bacterium
TCAGGCGAACGGCAAGATTTGGTTTTGCCAACTGCCGAACAGCAGTTGGCAAAAGCGCCCGCACCCGTTAAAGAGGTGTCGGTCATAACAGCATCTGATGGTTCAGCTCCGCCTGTCGTGAGCTTGCCGGGCGAACAGCAGTTGGCAAGAGTTCCTAATAGAAAGCTAGGCAGGAAATTGTACCGTGAAACCTGGCAAGACTTAGAGACCCTTTATGCGGCTATCCAGCGTCGGGGAGATGCCATCCCCGGAGACCTGGCTTCAGAGCTGGGCGTGGCCCGCAGTACCCTGGCCTATAACCTTAACCGGCTTGTAGCCAGGAAGCGTATTGAGAGGACGGGTGGGGGTAGAAGCATTCGCTATCGGGTAATTCCTAAAGCCGAATCCTAAGAACCTTACCGAAGAATGATGAACTTACCCACCTTGTGAACCGTTACCTCATTTGATTCAACGGAAATCACATAGTAGTAAACCCCATTGGCGTAAGTAGAAACGTCAATGGAAGCGTTGTTTGATCCTACTCCGCCGGGGACTGTTAATTGAGCAATTTTTCGAAACGCGATAGTGAATATTTTGAAAGAGACAGTATCCACATTCTTGCCTAAGACAAAGTTGAAATTCGCTGTGTTACTCCTCACTGGATTGGGCACGGGGTGGTGGCTAATAAGAATGTCGGTTCCTGTGTAGGGCGTAAGCGTAAACGTGGAAGTGGGTGTAATGGTAGGTGTTACTGTAAAAGTATTGGTGGGTGCGTTTGTAAAGGTATTTGTTGGACTGCTGGTCGGAGTTGATGTTGGGGTCGGTGAAGCTGTAGGCGTTATCGAATCCGTCACGGTATTGGTTGTCGTATAAGTTGCAGTCGTGGTGGGGGTCTGAGTTGATGTTAAGGTTGAGGTGTTTGTGATGGTGTTTGTATTAGTATTTGTTGAAGTGATAGTGAAGGTGTTGGTTGGTGTGTTTGTGGATATAGTGGTTGAAGTGTTGGTCGGTGAGTTTGTCAAATTGACGGTATAAGTATTTGTGACAGTGTTGGTAGGAGTGGAGGTCGATGTATTAGTTTGCGTGTTTGTTGGGGTTAGAGTTGATGTTGGGGTGGAGGTATTTGTGGCGGTGTAGGTGATAGTGGGTGTATTCGTTGGGGTGTAGGTAGAAGTTATTGTGGGTGTATTGGTTGGTGTACGTGTTGAAGTATTTGTACTTGTGTTGGTTGGAGAATTGGTCGCGGTGTTGGTGTTGGTCGGGAATATATCGATAGACAAAGTCGGAATAATAGTGGGCGTAGCTGTTCTAGTGGGGGTATTTGTGGTTGTTTTTGTCGGTGTTGAAGTGAACCAAATACCCGTAGGCGTTTTTGTTGCTGTTTTTGTGGCCGTTGAAGTGGACGTTTTAGTTGGGGTCTTTGTAGCTGTGTTTGTGGCCGTGTTGGTTGGTGTTGTAGGGCTACAGGACATAGAAACGGAGACGTTGTCAAAAGTGACGGTGGCATAATCTTGCGGGCCGTTGTAAACATACATGCCGACGTATACGGTTGAAGAAGTATTAATAATAATAGGACAACCTGATGGCGAACCCCATGGAACCCAAGATGTTCCATTGGAAGAAGTGTAAGTGGTAAAGGTATTGCCGATTCTTTCGAGTTTGAGCCAGAACGGAAGACTTGGCAGCGAATTGTTTCCGCAAGTTGGTGGATTGCCCGATGCTGTTGAAAACCAGGAAGGTGCTATATAGGGTTGAGAACAATAAATCCAGTAAGATTGTGCGGTTGGAGTTAAATTTTCTCTCATCATCAATCCGAAAGCTCCGGGATAGCCACCCTGGGCTGAAATACTAGTCACTCTCGCAATAATCGAACCGTCACCACACAAAGGCTGGGTCACATAGTATGAAGAATCGGGGGTGTTTGGAGGGTCATAACTCTGCCCATTTCCGCTGCCGGTTAAAGTAAAGGTGCCACTGTTGTAGGTTGAGCTACCTGGTAGGGAAGTATATATCAGATCATAATCTTTCCAAGGAGATGGCAAAGGACTGTTTTCTTGAACGGCGGCAGCTTGAGTAACAACGCTGACCCCGCAGGATATGCGAAGTCCTCCGAAACTATCGGTGGCCCAAGCAGTTAAAAGATGATTTGAAAGTGTAGGAAGTGACCATACAAAAGTATAAGGACTTGTGGTGCTACTTCCCAAATAAGTGCTGTCTGAATAAAAATCCACTTGAGTAATGGTGCCGTTTGTATCGGTAGCATTCGCGGTTATTGTAATTGGTGATCCGTAAATGTAGGACGTGCCATTTACAGGTGATGTGATGTTCACATCTGGGTAAGGATTTATAGCGTTAGTTGAACGGTAACCCGCCACGGTGATAGCGGTGTTGTTTATCGTTCTTGCGTTGTCGGCGGTACTGGTTCCGGTTGCCACTCCTTGATAGTTCACGAGGGGACTAGAATAATAGGGTAGGATTTCACCGACGTAGGACATTATGTCCCCATAAACAGTACTGCCTGCCGTGAAATACCAACCATAAGAATAAGGAAAAGCACCAGTTCCGCCTGCGTGAGCCGAGTCATGCATACAACCTAAGTTGTGACCGATTTCATGAGCCATTGTTGGATTTATTCCACCGTCATAAACAACACTGTAACCAAAATCAGAATAAGCAACTCCATTTTTTACCGACTCAAAGGCTACCCCGGCATATGGACCGAGTCCAGTCGGAACCGCCAAAAGACAAACTAAATCAGCCCCATAAGTGTTGCGATCCACGGGTACGTTATCCATGAAACCGTCGGATGGTTTTTGTAAACGGTATAAGTCAGTGTCGATATTTGGAGATTCTGTATAAGTGACTTCCTCTAACCGGACAAGTCGAATTTCAGCCAGAACGTTGCTGTTGACGAAAGAATCATTGGTATAGGCAACGCCCTGATTGGCGAGGGCCTGTACGGCGGCAACTGAACCACCGAAGTCAGCCAAGACAGCAGGGGTATAGACCACCATTAAGTCGATGATGTAGGGGTTATTGACGTAAGTGCAGTTTGGATACCAGATAGGATCATTGGGTGGAGGGATATTGTATTGAGGGCTTGCCTCGGGTGGTATTGAGAGCGGTGAATCGTCGCTAGTAGGTTCTTGAGACGGATCAACCTCAATCACTTGGTGGATGCCTTCACCCACGTAACGGATTTTGAAATTACCTTTTCCCGGGATATTGAAATCTCCAACAAGAATTCTTTTTTCATAAGTTAAAAGCGCAAAACTTCCCGGAACTTCCCGCAGTGAGCCTGAAAGCGTAAACCCGCCATCGGTGTAAAATTTGGAACGGCTTAAGACAAAAGAGTATTGAGCGTCGTTGAAGAGGTTGATTTTGAAGCCGGTAAGTAGACCGGGCTTTAAGAACTTGGAATGGCCACGGGAAAGGAGTTCTTCTCTTATTTTAACGAACCGATCACGCTTGGATGGTTTGTTTTTAACTTTTGTTGAACTAGGTGGGGCGCTGTCGAGGAATAAATCGGGCGCGTTCAAGGGAGCTATTCCAGGTTGAGATGGGCGAACTTGGGCAAACCCTTCAATAGGACTCAATACAAAACAAAGGCTTGTTAGTATGAAAAAAAGCCGTTTTTTAGACATTGGCGGTAGAGTCCTTTAAAGCAAATATGCTGAAATTGTATCACTTTGAAATGAACGAACCACTTTGCAACAGACCAACTTGGACAGTGTCAAAACCCTGTTAGAACAACAACAAATGAGGGCATTTCGCATCATTGGGCTTGCTTGACGTGTCATCCCCCCAGGGTTTAAACTCCCATTCCTCGATGACCCGCTGATCGGCCGTCGAATTCCACCCATAGAGGGGAGAGTGACCCACGTGGTCGAAGTCCGTTTAGAAGAAAACGAACCTATTGATAACGCTCTGAAGCGTTTCAAGAAAGTCGTTCAGAACTCGGGGCTGATCTCGGAAATGAAGAAGCGCGAGTTTTACGAGAAGCCTAGCGATCGCCGCAAAAAGAAAGAGGCAGCTGCCCGCAAGAAAGCGCGCCGCCGCCAAATGAAGTTCAGAGGCGACTAACTGTTTAAGCTGAAAGAGCCCGCTCCCTTTGAAGGGGGCGGGCTCTTTTTATCTGCCCACCTTTTCCACATTACTTTTTTGGAGGCATTATGAGCGCATCCCCATTATTCGATAAGATTAACGCTGATATCATCACGGCCATGAAGGCCAAGGATGAAGCCTCGCTTTCGACGCTTCGGATGTTGAAGTCGGCCATCAAGTATAAAGAAGTTGATCTGAAGCGTGAAGTCACCGATGCGGAAGTCATTGACGTGCTTGCCAAGCAGGCGAAACAGCGCAAGGAATCCATCGAGGGTTTTGAGAAGGGCGGGCGCGTTGAATCGGCCGCGAGCGAGAAGACCGAATTGGCGTTAATTGAGAAATTCTTACCTGCGAGTTTGAGCGACGCCGAGTTGACCGCGCTTGTCGAGGATGCCATTAAGTCCAGCGGCGCCGCGGGACCTAAAGACATGGGTAAGGTGATGGGCGTATTGAACCCGAAGATCAAGGGCCGGGCCGATATGGGCAAGGTGAGCGGTTTAGTGAAAGCCAAACTAGGTTAAAGTTCATTTCTTTTTACGTAAGACTGGGTTGGTTCTGAATAAGACCGTCCCTGGAGAGCTTAATGATCCTTCCTCAATCTTTTTACCTGCGTTCTACCGTTCGGGTGGCCAAAGACCTATTAGGTCAAGTTCTGGTCCATGAGACCCCTCGTGGTATCACGTCGGGCCGTATTGTTGAAGTGGAGGCCTATCTTCCGAAAGGCGATCCCGGCTGTCACGCCGCCCGTGGCAAGACACCCCGCAATGAAGTGATGTTCGGGCCAGCGGGCCACGCTTACGTTTATTTTTGCTACGGCAATCATTTCATGGCCAATGTGGTGACTGAAAAAGAAGGCGTTCCGGCGGCCGTGTTGATCCGGGCTTTGGAACCGATGGCCGGTATCCCTTTGATGGTCAAGCGCCGGCAAAAATTCCACGCTCAGCATGTGGGGTTGACCAATGGTCCGGGCAAATTGGTACAAGCTCTGGGGATCGATCGGACCCATAATCGAGTTTCATTGCTAAAAAAACCTCTTTATATAGAAAAGGCCCCGCGCCGCGAGAAGATCGGCGTAACGACCCGGATCGGTTTAACCTCCGGCGGTCAGCTGCCTCTGAGGTTTTATTTGGAAGGAAATCCGTATGTGTCGGTGAAACCAAAGCCAAGAGGAAACCAACGTCCGACACGAAGTCTCAAAGGCTCTAAGCGAAGCTTTTAATTGGGTTAAAAAATTAAGTTCCTTCTTTGCGGCTTTGAGACTTTGTGTCGGATGTTGGGGTTGAGTTTGATTTTCTAAGGAGAAATTATGTCCACCTACTCACTTGATGGTCCGTGGAAATTCAAGGTCGCAGGCGCTCTCAAAAAATCGGCTCCAAAAAATCTGGGATTGAACCGCTGGATGCCCGCTTTCATGCCAGGGACCCTTCACTTCGCCCTTCAAAAGATCGGTAAGATCGCGGATCCTTTCTGGGGCCGTAACGAGATGCAGATGCAATGGGTGGACGAGCAGGATTGGGAAATCCTTAAGAAAATCACGGTTTCCCCGGCGGAATGCCGCAGGGGCCGCCAAGAGCTGATCTTCGATAGCATCGACACCGTCGCTGAAATTTTTCTCAACAACCGCAAAGTCGGGCAATCGGTCAATATGTTCCGACAGGTCGTGTGTGACGTCCGAGGAATTCTCAAACCTGGCGAAAACGAAGTTCGCGTCCTCCTCAAAAGTCCGACCGCTTATGCCGCGGCGCAAGCCAAGAAATATAACAACCGGGTAGACCGTGATGCGCCCTGGCTTTGGCAGACGGGCGAATCCCGTGAAGCGCGCCGTGCCTGGATCCGCAAGATCCAATGTCATTTCGGTTGGGATTGGGGACTTTATCTGGCGGTGAGCGGGTTGGCGCTTTCGTCCCGATTGGAATGCTCCGACGCTCCGAGGTTCGCTTCGCTTCAAACGAAGCAAATCCACCGAGGACCGGTTGAGGAGCCGCATCATGTGGACCTTCATATAACGGCCCGTCTCGAGGCCTCCGCTGTTTCATCGGGCGTTCTTACGATCACCTGCGGCGGGCAAACAACACGCGTTTCAGTCCGTTTAAAACCCGGTGAAAATATCGTAAAAACTTCCCTTTCTATTTCACGTCCGAAACTTTGGTGGCCGGCGGGTCAGGGCGGCCAGCCGCTTTACGACCTTCGAGCCGATTGGGAAGACGCCAACGGTGCACGGGCTTCGCTTGAAAAACGCATTGGTTTCCGGACGATCGAACTAGTGACCAAGAAGGACCGTACTTCTGACGGCAAGCCGGCCAAATCGTTTTTCTTCAAGGTGAACGGCCGTCCGGTTTTCGCCAAGGGCACCAATTGGATCCCGGTGGACGCGATGGTGGACCGAGCGACCCCGAAAGTTTACCGGCACCTCTTTAAAAGCATGATCGATTCCAATATGAACATGGTGCGGGTCTGGGGCGGAGGTTGGTATGAAAAGGACCTCTTATATGATCTTTGTGACGAATTCGGCATTTTGGTCTGGCTGGATATCAAGATGGCCTGCTTTCTTTACCCAGATACCAAAAGTTTTCTCGGCGAGTTGACCGCGGAGGTCCAATACCAGGTCCGACGTCTTTTTGACCATCCTTGTCTGGCTGTTTTATGCGGCGACAATGAGAACTCGGTAGCGGTGATGGAATGGTGGAAAAAATTCCCGCGTGCGAAGCACTACCGTGAGGTTTACGCCCGAACGATGACGGCGG
>CAYXYA010000106.1:0-6716 GCA_964469185.1 uncultured bacterium
GATTATTCCACTTACTTGGGTGGGACGGCCGTTGACGCGGGCCAGGGTATCGCTGTCGACGGAAGCGGGAACGTTTATGTCACGGGCAATGCCCAATCCTCTGATTTCCCGACGACGACCGGCGCTTATCAAACAAGTCTTGGGGGTTTTGGCGGTGCTTTTGTTTCTAAAGTGAACGCGGCTGGTACCAGTTTGATCTATTCCACCTACCTGGCCGGAACCGTCTACGAGTCGGGTCAAGGGATCGCGATCGACGGGAGCGGGAACGCTTATGTCGCGGGCTATTCTTTTTCCGATGATTTCCCGACTCAAGGCCCGATCCAAGCTGTCAACAACAATAGCGCCGCCGGAAACGCTTTCGTGACGGAGCTCGACCCGACAGGAGCGTCCCTGGTCTATTCCACCTACCTAGGTGGAACCGGGACTGGGGGCAACGGCGATTATGGTTGGTCCATCGCCGTGGATGGAACGGGCGCTTACGTGACGGGTTGGTCTTTTTCTAGCGATTTTCCAACCATGGGCCCTATCCAAGCTGTCAATAACAATACGACTTACGGAAACGCTTTTGTCTCCAAGATCAGCACAGGGGGAGTGTCGCTGGTTTATTCCACCTATTTGGGCGGGACCGGTAATGGAGCGAATGAAGCCGACCGGCCTTTTAGTATCGCGGTGGACGGGAGCGGGAACGCTTATGTGACGGGTTCTACAGCTTCCGCCAATTTCCCTACGACCGCTGGAGCTTTCCAAACGGCCCATGGCGCGGACGGTTTAAGGGAGGATTGTTTCATCACCAAGGTCAATTCGGCCGGGACAACCTGGGTTTATTCCACCTACCTGGGCGGGAACTGGTATGACGCCAGCTACGGGATAGCGGTGGACGCGAGCGGTGACGCCTTTGTGACGGGCTATGCCGGTTCCAGTAATTTTCCTGTCAAGAACGCCATTCAGCCCGCAAGAGCGCCTAATTATGACACCTTTGTGACGGAAATGAATCCGGCCGGAACCGGATTGGTCTACTCCACTTATTTGGGCGGTTCGGGCGCTGATTATGCCACCGCCATCGCCATCGACGGGAATGGCGACGCTTATATTACGGGGAACACCCTTTCCTCGGACTTTCCCACGGTCAATCCCATTCAAGGATCCATCGTGGGGACTTACGCGAACGCCTTTGTGTCCGAGATCATTCCGACCGGTCCCTCGACCTACCAATTGTACTTTTCCACTTACCTGGGCGGGTCGGGCGGCAGCAGCGGGGCTTTTGGCGACGGGGGTAACGCCATCGCGACGGATGGGTTGGGGGATATTTACGTGACGGGTTTTACCAATTCGACTGATTTTCCAACGACGGCCGGGGTGGTCCAACCAGCCATGGGCGGTGCGGGGGCCCAGAACTCGTTTGTTTCTGATATCTTCAGCGACCTTCCGAGCCCGACCAACACCTACACAAACACCCCCACCAATACTTTCACGATCACCTCTACGAATACTGCCACGGCCACCGCGACGAACACTCCTACGATCACCTACACCAACACCCCGACGAATACGCCCACCATCACCTATACCAACACGGCCACGAGTACCCCGACGAACACACCCACCATCACCTACACCAACACCACCACCAACACCGCGACGAATACGCCGACGAATACTCCTACGAACACCTGTACCTCGACGACCACCGGGACGGCGACGACCACCGCGACCAACACGGCGACACCCTTCATTACTGACGTGACCATCTCGGCGGCTTATCCCAATCCCGTGAACAGCTCGGCGCCCCTGTCGGTCAATGTGCAGGCTCCCAAGGGTTCCACCTTCGAGTGGACTGTTTTCAGCCTGGCTTTCCGTAAGATCCTCGACCATACCGAGATCATTCCCGCTAACAACGCGGTCATGAGCTGGAACCTGCGCGACGTTTCGGGAGCGCCCGTGGCTAATGGACTTTATTACATCCGGGTGCAGGTCACAGGTCCGGTCAGATCGAGCAAGATCTTGAAGGTTCTTATTCTCCGTTGATCACTTTAGGGAGGCCTCGTGGCTGAACCACGGATCATCAATATGCTCCAGGCGGTCATTCAAAAAGATGTCATGGGCCATTACGGCCACTGCCGGCCCTCGATCCGGGGTGTGGAGGAAGTCCGAAAGTTCGCCCAGGAACGGCTCGACCTTTACGTCGAGAAATTGAAGAAGGAATCCAAAGAATTACGGGACTTGTGGGTCATCGGTCATCCCCTCGTCATTTCCGCCAAGATCAGCGTCAATACCCGCGACTATCAGATCGAGATCACAACGAAAGACGAACCCAAAGCGCCTTGATAGGTTGTCCGTAAGATCAAATTCTACAAAGGGGAAGATCATGTCAACAAAACGATGGGGAACCGCGGTTTTCGCGTTGATAGTGACTTTGTCCAGGCCTCTCTGGGCGGCGGACCGGCCTCCCTACGCTAAGGCTTTGGGAGACAAGGTGACGACCGATAAGGGCGTGGTGGAGGGGAAGGCCAGCGGGGATAAAAAGATACGGATATTCGAGGGCATTCCTTACGCGGCCCCGCCCGTCGGCGACTTGCGGTGGAAAGCCCCTCAACCGGCCAAGGATTGGAAGGGAGTCAAGAACACGACCACCTTCGGTCCCCGCAGTATGCAGGGACGTATCTTTGACGACATGGTTTTCCGCGACAAGGGTCCGAGCGAGGATTGTCTCTATCTGAACGTGTGGACCCCGGCGGCGTCCGCGGACGCGAAACTTCCGGTCATGGTGTGGATCTACGGCGGGGGTTTTGTGGCGGGAGCCGCGTCCGAACCGCGGCAAGACGGGGAGAATCTGGCCCGAAAAGACGTGGTCGTGGTCAGCTTCAACTACCGTCTGGGTGTCTTCGGCTTTTTCGCGCACCCGGAACTATCGGCTGAATCCGGGACCAATTCTTCTGGTAATTACGGTCTCCTTGATCAGGTCGAGGCCCTTCGATGGGTCCAAAAAAACATCTCCGCTTTTGGAGGGGACCCCGATAACGTCACGATCTTTGGGGAATCGGCGGGATCCTTTTCCGTATCCGCCTTGATGGCTTCGCCCCTGACAAAGGGCCTGTTCCAGCGCGCTATCGGTGAGAGCGGCGCGCTTTTGGGCGCGTCCCGTTCCACGAAATCCCGTTCAGAGACCGAAAAAGAGGGAGCTAAGTTCGCCGAGTCGGTGGGCGCTAAGACGCTCAAGGACTTGAGGACCAGATCGGCCGAAGAATTGCTGAAGGCTTCGCTGAAGGGAGACACCTACCGGTTCAAAACGGTTGTCGACGGCCTATTCCTGACCGAAGACCCTGGGACGATCTATAAGAAAGGTAAGCAGGCTTCTGTTCCACTTTTGGCAGGATGGAACGCCGATGAGGGAGGCGTTTGGATCATGAATGGCCAACCGCCGACATGGGAGAACTTCGGCAAATTGGCCCGTGAAAAATTCGGTAAGAACGCGGGAACTTTCCTAAAACTCTACTCCGGGAAAACGGAGCAGGAGGTCAAGCGGGCCGTGATGGATTATTCGGGGGATGATTTCATCGCTTTCGCCACCTGGAAGTGGATCGAAGCGCAGGCGGCTCTCGGGAAAGTCCCTGTGTACCGTTACCAGTTCGACGTGGCCATGCCGGCGAAGAACGGTGAAGCGTCGATGGGCGCCCACCACTCCTCCGAGATCGAGTTCGTTTTCGGCGCGCTCAAGTCCCGGCATCTTCCCTGGCGCCCGGAGGATCGGAAGACTTCCGAGATCATGATGGGTTATTGGAGCAATTTCGCGAGAACGGGAGATCCCAATGGCCCCGGCCTGCCCGAATGGCCTCTCTGATAAAGCTAAGAGCGGGTACCCGGTGATGCATCTGTCCGCGGAACCGAAGGCCGTTCCGGATAAACATCGTAAACGGTATAAATTCCTGGAAGCGGTCGAATCCAACAAGTAGCATGAGTGCGCTGATTTCTCGATGAAATCAGCACGACCCAATCTTGGTTCTCGGCTGGTGGCCGAGAACCAGGGGGCCTCTTTATCAACTCAAGGAACCCAATGGACCTCAAATCGACCTGGAAACAACACTATTCTGTCGCGCCGGCACAGCTTCAAAAAATGAGGCAGGTCCAGGGCGTCGCCTCGGTTTTCAACACCAATATCGACGCCATCCTGAAGGTGAAACCCGCGATGGTCCAAAAATGGTTGAAAGACCTTGGCTTGGAGGGCAGTCGGGTGACTGCACGGGGCGCCAAGGAGATCAACGAACCCGCGGACGTGTTGCGCGGTTTTATCGAATGTTTTTCCAAGGGAGTCGCCCAAGAATGGATCGTCAACGATCCTGACACTTATTCCTGGATGCGAAAGCATCTGGGCCGGGACCGCGACCAGATGGGCGGCCAGGGCGGGATCATCGCCAACGTGATGGCTGTCACGGGAGTCCAGAAAGTCTATGTGCATTGCGCCGCCCTGCCCGCCGATCAGGCGGCCCTTTTTCTCGACCGCGAAAATCTTTTGAGCACGAGCCAGGATGGAAGTCTTGTCCGTGCCCGCGCCGCCGACCGTTCAGGGGATATCCCCGTTATCCATTGGATACTGGAGTTCGATAAGGGGGACGAGTTGGTCCTGGACGGCCATACCGTCACTTGCCCCAAGTCCAACCGATTCATCGCCGCTTATTCCCCCCTGAGTTTCGTGTCGAGCGTCGAGGAGGGATTCAACCGGAGCATGAGGGACAAGGCTCAACCCTTGGAGATCATCCTCATCAGCGGTTATCAGATGCTCACGGAGCCCCTCCCGGGGGGCCGGTCGGGGATCCAATTCATGGAAGAAAGCTGGAAGGATGTGGAGGCCTGGAAGTCGGCTCATCCCGGCTGTATCGCGCATCTGGAATTCGCCTCGACCGAGGATATCTCGATCCGTAAGGCCCTGGCGGATAAGCTGGTGTCGCGGGCGGACAGCGTGGGCTGCAACGAGCAGGAGGAGATCCAGATGCTGGAGGCCATCGGCGCGGACGCTTTAGCGCATGAGTGTGCGCGAAAGATGGACAGTGTGTCCCTCTTCAAGGGCCTGCTCAAGATATTCGAGACCCTCAAGCCTCCGCGTGTTCAACTGCACATGTTCGGCCTCTACGTCACGATCGCGGGAGAGCGCTGGTCCCAAAAAGGGGAGACCATCCGGGACGGGATGGTCCTGGCCGCGACGATCGCTGCCGCCAAAGCCGGTACAGGCAGTATCGAGGAAGAGAAGAACCTGCTCTGGGCCCATGGCAGGGAAGTTTCCGACCATTCCCTCAAGGAGCTCAAGGCTTTGGCCGACCATCTTAAGGAATCTCACGGCATTGAGGGTTTTGAATCCACCGGTATCGGATCGGCTCCGGGATTCCGCGTCGTCGCTGTTCCCACCATCTTGGTTGAAAAGCCTGTCACATTAGTCGGTATGGGCGACACCATCTCATCGCTTTCCCTGGTCGGCGCGCGCTAGAGTTCCCTTATCGTAGAAGAAGGAATTTTGAGGTTGTCCGGCCCTGAGCGGTAGTGACCACCACATAATAAAGTCCGCTCGCCAGGGAATGACCCCACTGGTCTTTCGTATCCAAGACCACTGTCGTCGTCCCCGTCAAGTTCGTCCAAACCTGCTCTCGAACCTTTCGAAAAGCCACGGTGAAGATCTGTACTTTCACATCCTGTGTTTTATTGCTTAAAGGCAGATAGAGTTTAACGGGCGCCGTTCCCACACCTGGATTGGGAAGGATCAATGGTTTCGTGCTCCCCGCGGAAGTGGCGGTGGGTGTGCAGGTATTCCCGGGATAGCCGCAGGGTGTTTCGGTGAGGGTCGGGGTGGATGTGACGGTGATGGTCGAGGTGTTCGTTGGAGTCTTGGTGACGCTCGCGGTCGGCGTCAAGGTAGGGGAGGATGTCGGGGTTTTGGTGGAGGTTGCGGTTGGTGTATTCGTCGCTGTATTCGCCAGCGTATTCGTGGAAGATTGGGTGGCTGTTTGAGTCGGTGTCTTGCTGGGGGTATTGGTGGCCGAATTGGTTGGAGTATTCGAAGCTGTAGCCGTGGATGTATTTGTGGCCGTGCGGGTGGCGGTGGATGTGGGGCTATTGGTCGCTGTGTCTTGACCTGTGTTCGTCGCCGTTGCGGTGGCCGTGTTCGTTGCGGTATTGGTCGGTGTACTCGTTGTGGCTAACATCTCGTCCGTGTCCTCATAGACCCGGACTTCATCCTCATACAATTCCGCTGTGGTACTGGCTCCGTTCAGGGCGATACCGGCGCGGAATATCTGGGGTTCATAGGTAGTCGAATCCCAGTCGACCCTCGTGACCTCGACCCCGTCGAGGTAGAGGACCGCGGTCGTTTCACGCGTGCCAACCCGAAGGACGGTGAGGGTCCATTTGCGCCAAACCCCGGCGCTGATCACCTCGCTGCTGCTGATACCTGTCAAGGAACCATCCGGTTGTTTGGCCGTGATGCCCGCCACGATCGTACCGCCCTGGTTGCGGATACGGGCGGAGACGCTCAAGTTCCCGCCGCCCGCGAAAAAGGCGAGGGGATAAGTGTCTTGGCCTGGAACGGGGACCTGGACGGGGTTCACCCAGGCTTCGCCCAGCCACTCGAAACGCCCGGAAGGCAGGGCATACTCGATACCCGCCCTTTGGGTCGAGACCTCGGTGGTGGAAAGGTCCTGGCCGTACATACCGCGGCTTCCTGAATGGAACGC
>CAYXYA010000107.1:0-6712 GCA_964469185.1 uncultured bacterium
TGGGCGCGCAGGACCAACTGGTGGGTGTGACCAATTTCTGCAAATTCCCTCCCGCGGCGCAAAAGAAGGAAAAGATCGGCGGATGGGTGAATCCAAACATTGAAAAGATCGTCTCGTTAAAACCCGATCTGGTGTTGGCGCCGTTCAATTTCAGTAAGAGCTTCGAAAAATTGGAAAAACTCCATTTGCCCGTTCTGGTCTTGAAATGGGCCACAGTGGCGGAAGTATTGGATCTTTATGACGTCATCGGAAAAAAATTGGGATGCGCGGCGGCCGCGAAAAAGGCCAAGCTTCGGTTTCAAAAACGCTTGGATCGGCTGAAGGGTCAAAGAATTAAGGAAAAACCCCTATCGGTCCTTTTCATCGTGGATCACACGCCGGGGACCTTGCAGCAACTTTTCGGCGTTGGATCGAACAATTTCATTGATGAGCTCATTCAGTGGACCGGCGGGGTCAATATCATGGAAGATTCCAGTTTGGAATACCCCATCGTTTCGAAAGAGCAGATGGTCCGCCGCGATCCAGACGTCATCATCACCGTGCTACCGCCTCAGGCGAAGGAAATTGACGAAAAAGTGGAGAAAAAAGTTTGGGCACAAATGTCCTCTATGAAAGCCGTTCGCGAGAGCCATGTTTATTGTTTCAAAGGCGATGACCTGATGGTTCCAGGTCCAACGATGCTGCACCTGGCGGAACTTCTTTCGAATGCTTTTCATCAAGCCCGGACGCTTCAAAAGTGACGCAGTCTCCTTCTTTTTTAGTCACCGGTACCCACAGCGGTGTGGGTAAAACCACATTCTCTTTCACCCTCATGGCTTTACTCAAACGAAAAGGCTACGCAGTTCAACCCTTTAAGATAGGTCCGGATTTCATCGACGGCGGATATCACCGCTTAGCCACAGGAAAAGATTCCATCAACCTCGATCTTTGGATGATGGGTTGGAAAGGTATCGAAGAAAGCTTTCGAGATTATTCCACCGAAACCGATGTATCGGTGATCGAGGGGATGGGCGCGCTTTTTGACGGTAAAAATGGTACTACCAGCGGAAGTTCTGCTGAGATCGCCAAACATCTGAAGGTGCCTGTTGTTTTGGTGGTGGATATCTGGGGCGCCACGGTCACGACGGGAGCGATCTTGGAAGGTCTCCTCAATTTTGACCGAAAAGTGAAAGTGGCGGGTGTCATTCTCAACCGCGCGGGAAGTGAAGGCCACGCGCAAATGGTCATTAAGTCCCTCAAACCGAGTCTTCGAAAAAAAGTCATCGGTTATCTGTTTCGCTCTGACGAGTTTGAAGTTCCGGAGAGACATTTGGGTTTAAGAACCCTGGAGGAAAATGCCAAATCGCTTCGAGTTTTGAACGCTACCACGCAATCGGCTTCGAAAACTATAAACATCGATCATTTGGCCCACCTTTTAAAAATCCAAAAAAAGAAAAAACATCTTTCGCCTTCTAAAAAATATCTTATTAAACCAGAAGTTCGGATTGGCGTGGCGAAAGACGCCGCTTTTTGCTTTTACTACGCCGAGAATTTTAGGATGCTGAAACAAGCCGGAGCGGAACTGGTTTATTTCAGTCCACTGAAGGACAAGGCTCTGCCTAAAAATTTAGATGGGCTTTATTTCGGCGGCGGTTATCCCGAAAGCTTCCTTCCCCTACTTTCCACCAATCGAAGATTGAGACAAGAGGTGCTTCTAAAAATAAAAGAAGGTATGCCCGTTTACGCCGAGTGCGGCGGACTCATGTATTTGTCCAAGAGTATCCAAGGATTCGATAGTAAAGTTTTTCCTATGATTTCAGCGCTTCCTCTGAAAATCCGAATGGATCGCAAGCATATGACGCTCCACTACATCTGGATCAAAACGAGGAAATCCACGTTATTGGGACCACAAGGAACGATCGCTCGGGGGCATGAATTTCACTTTTCCCGAATCGTTTCCAACCGTTATTATGGCCGATCAGTTTATCGCGTCACGACCAGCATGAACCGATCCTTCGTTGAAGGATTCAAGCATCAAAATCTGCTTGCTAGTTATATTCACCTTCACTTCAAATCCAACTCTTTGATTCCCGCATTTTTTGTGCGCTCTTGCTGGAATTACGGTCTCACGAAGAAGACTTAACTTCCGCTGAACTTTTAATTGACAAGACATTCGGACAAGAGTATTTACATACTCACAACTCAAGGTGTTTGGGAAGCCGGTGTGAATCCGGCGCGGACCCGCCACTGTGAGGGGCGAAGTATTTTTCTGAAGTCACTGCGCTGTTTCCTAAAGGAAAACGGCGTGGGAAGGCCCAGAAAGCGGATTGCCCCGAGCCAGGAGACCGACTTTGAGAACTAATTTCGACGACTTCTTCGGGAATAAGAAGCGGAGAGACAACCTTCCTCTAGGTTTTTCCTCCATAACTCCCGATTGAGTCCTCGCCTCGGGGAGTAGGCATATGCAAAATAGCACAAGGTTGCGTCGTGTTTTTCATTGTTTTTTCCTTATTTTAAGCGGGTTTTCACCCTGTTGGCTTTGGGCTGAGGAATCCACCACGCTTCCAGAAGTGGTCGTCACCGCCAACCGCTTGGAATCTTCTCTCGATCAAGTTCCCAATTCCATAACGGTGATCACGGCTAAAGACTTCGAACAAAAACAAGCCAACACGGTTCAAGACGCACTCATTGGCGTGCCGGGGTTGGATATCGTTCAAACCGGTCCTCCAGGCGAAAGTTCGTCCATTTTTCTTCGGGGCGCTAATCCTCAACATACTTTAGTTCTCATGGATGGCGTTCCACTGAACGATCCCGTGGGCGCGGCGGGCGACTATAGCTATCTTGACCAGATCTCGCTCGATGACGTGAAGAGGATCGAGGTGGTGCGCGGGCCGGGCAGTACTCTTTTTGGATCCAACGCGATGGGCGGCATCGTCAACATCATCACCCGCGGCGGCGAGGGCAAGCTCGGCGGGTCGATCCTCTCCGAGGGCGGCTCGCGATTGACGTTTCGCGAAGCGGTAGCGGTCCAAGGCGGCGGGGCGGACGGTAATTTCGCGTTCGACGCTTCTCACTACAGGACGGCGGGCTTCCCAGTGCTGGATAAAACTTTGGGCGGAACGCTGGACAACTCTGACGAGAACAACACGATTTCCGTGCGGCTAGGCTCGGCGATCGAGCCGAACTTCCAACAGAACGTCCTCGTTCGTTATAACCAATCCAATACCAGCCTGGATGCCTATAACAGCAGTTTCGTCCTGGCGGACCATCCAGATTATTACGCGCTTCAAAAACAATTCATGATGTCAAGCCGGTCGGATTGGAAACTATTCGATGGGGACTGGGAACAACAGCTGAACATCTCTTTTGTAGAGGATAACCGGACTTACACCGGTGTTTCCAATCCGACCAACACTTATTTTGAGAACGGGAATTTCGATGGACAAACCGCTCAAGTCCTTTGGCAAAACAATTTCCGCATCGTCAAAGGCGAAACTTTGGTATTAGGACTTCAAGGCCAACAGCAATGGGCCGCCGAGGCGGATTCGAATGGTTATTCGGACGCGTCCTATCTGAATCTGAGCGACGCGGTCACCGCGACCGCTCATACCGGAACGGGATTTGCGGAAAGTCAAACTTCCATCGATGACAGGCTTTTCCTGAATATCGGCGGACGTTGGGAAACCCACAGTCAGTACGGGGACCACGCCACGTTCCAGACGGGCTTGGCTTATTTAATTCCCGAACTGGAGACGAAGTTGAAAGCGAACTATGGCACGGCCTTCTTAGCCCCGTCGCTTTATCAGCTTTATAATCCTAACTACGGTAATAAGGCTCTCAATCCTGAAACCAGTATAGGTTTCGATCTTGGTTTCGAGCAGCCTTTGGGCAAGGATTTTTTAACGGTCGGAGCGATGTATTTTGACAACGACTTTACCGACTTGATCAATTTCTATTTCGATCCCGTGACTTTTTTGGCCTATTACGTGAATGTCGGGAAGGCCAGGACTTACGGTGTGGAAAGTTTTTTCAACTTCAAGGGATTAGAACACTTGGAGGTAAAGGGCACATACACTTACACCAATGCAATGAATACGGCGACCAATACTGAATTGCTCAGAAGGCCACAAAATAAAGTGGGTTTGGACACCGACTATCAGTTGGGTACAGCTGATTTTGGCGCGACCGCTTCTTATGTCGGAAGTCGATTGGATACAGACTTCAGCTTTAGTCAAACCATCCTTCCGCCTTATTTCCTAGTGGGCTTAAGAGCGTCCTGTCAGATAAGTCCGCGGGTGAGGATCTTCGCCCGAGTCGAGAATCTTTTCGATCAAGCTTACGAGGAGGCTTTTGGCTACGGCACCCCAGGGCTTTCAGTTTATGGAGGGACAAAAGTCTCGTTTTAGCTGGGCTTTTCTGGGGAGGGCGGTCTAATGGGGAGCCGCCTTTCTTTTTCAAGGCGGGCTTATCTTTCATCTGTGAACGTGGAAGAATGGGTCCCCTAATTTCGTTGAAGAAGGATCCATATGAAGCTTTCAAAAGTCATTTCCACCATACCCACACTTGATATGAGAGCCGTTGAAAAAGCACAAAATCGCCAGGCACAACTCACGAAACCGGCCAAAAGCTTGGGTCGCCTGGAAGAGATCGCCATTCAGGTGGCGGGTATCACAGGCGAGGACATTCCTTCTCTCGGTAAAAAACGAGTCATTCTTTGCGCCGCTGACCACGGAGTGACGGCGGAAGGAGTTTCAGCTTTTCCTTCGGCGGTAACGCCTATGATGGTCTTGAACTTTTTGAACGGCGGAGCGGCCATCAGCGCTTTATCCCGCCAAGCCGGGGCCGAAGTCCAGGTGGTGGATGTGGGTGTGGCGGCGGACCTGCCGAAAAATAAAGATCTCCTATCGGCGAAGATCGCCAGAGGAACCAAGAATTTCAAAGTCGAACCGGCGATGAGCGAGAAGGAATGCGGAGCGGCGCTGGAGTTGGGTCTTCGATTGGCGGACCAAGCGAAAAAAGACAAGATCCGCTGGGTCGCGTTGGGCGAGATGGGGATCGGAAATACCACTTCTGCGGCGGCGATCATGGCTTCCCTTCTGCCTTGCGCCGTGGAGGACGTGACCGGATTCGGAACCGGCATCGACCGTGCTCAATGGCTGGTGAAGTGCCGGGTGATCCAAGAAGGTCTTAACCGCCACACAGTGGACGCCTCAAAGCCTTTGGAAGTTTTACGGAGGCTAGGCGGCTTGGAAATAGCGGCCCTGACCGGCGTGGTCTTGGGCTGCGCGAAGAACCGCATTCCCATCGTGGTGGATGGATTCATCACCTCTTCCGCTTTTCTTGTCGCGTACCGATTGAACCAACGCGTGAGGGATTTCGCTTTCTTCTCCCATCTTTCGGAGGAGCCGGGTCACGCGAAATTTTTCCAGATTTTGGAAACCCAGCCTCTCCTCAATTTGAAAATGCGCTTGGGCGAGGGTTCGGGCGCGGCACTGGCGCTGAATATCTTGGAATCGGCCCTGCGGGTCCACGCCGAGATGGCGACCTTCGAGAGTGCCAAGGTTCCGACGAAGATCAAAAAAGAAAAATTGGCGGCTAAAGTCAAAAAATGAATTCTCTTTGGATCGCTTTTTCCACCTTAACCTTGATCCCGATATCCGTTGCAAATCCCAAGGCGGCGGATTTGAAGAGGTCCGTTGTTTTTTATCCACTTGTCGGCGCTTTGCTAGGGTTCTTCTTGTTCCTTCTTCACCTCCTTCCCATCAGTCATGATCTTCAAGCGCTGGTGATCTTGATCGCCTGGGTTTTACTGACAGGGGCTTTTCATCTGGACGGCCTTGGCGATTGTCTGGATGGATGGTTCGGGGGGCGCAATCCTCAAGAGCGCCAGAGGATCATGAAAACCGCAGACCTGGGAACTTATGGAATGGTCGGCATTGCTTTGACACTTATCGCCAAATACGTTCTTTTAGATCATTTGTTAATCCAGGACCACGCGGATCTTTTAACGGCTCAAAGCCGAGCGGGATTCTGGCTCATCGCGATCCCTACGACCGCGCGCTGGTCGGTTTGTTTGGGCTGTTCGATCGGCAAAGCTCCCGCAGGCAATAAAGGTTTGGGATCCCAAGTTTTGGGTCTTTCGGGAACGGGGTTTTTGGTGGCTACCCTGCTAACCTTGGTTTTTATATCTCCTTTAAAGTGGGCGGTTCTAGCCGTGTTTCTGGTTGCGGCTATGATTGCCGCTGGAGTGACGGGGTTTTCTCGACTTCGCATCGGCGGCTTGACCGGAGACGGGATGGGAGCCATGATCGAATTATCCGAAGTTGGGATCCTTTTTTTCGCCTGCTTGTCCCATGTCTAAGCCTATCGTTTTGATCGTTGGCCATGGAAGCCGTGAAGCGGCCGCTAATCGGCAATTCAAAAACTTGGTCCGTCAGTATGCCATCCATAGGCCTCAATGGAATATTGCCTATGGTTTTTTGGAGCTCGCCAGCCCCTCTATAAGAGAAGAGTTGGAACGATTGGCTTCTTCCACGACGGAAATCCATGTACTTCCCCTATTTCTCTCCGCCGCTGGACACGTGAACCGGGATATCCCTCGAATTTTAAAGGTTTTCTCAGCGAAATATCCCCATGTAAAAATTAAAATGACAAATATTGTGGGTTCTGACCCAAGGATGGCCGAGTTGGCTTATATAAGAACAATGCCTTTAAAAGGACAGCGTTTAAAAAC
>CAYXYA010000108.1:0-6663 GCA_964469185.1 uncultured bacterium
CGGCATGATCGACGTTCGCCGCGTCCTTGTATTCAAAATGCAGGTTCTGGCTATAGCCGGTGTCACGGACAGGGGTAACGTTATATTTTTGGGCCAAGTTCGTGAATTCCTCGAACGATATCAGGTTCCCCACAGTATTGACCCAGTCATAACCATAAACCGGGCAAGACACATCTATCTTTTCTTTATCAACCACCGTGACGGCGTATCGCGCGACCACTTCCGTGTCGATGGGCGAGTTGATCTCTCCCGCGCTCGTTGTCCCAAAATGAAGACGGTCCATTCGAAGGACCGCTCCATCCACGTTCTTCCCAAGGGCAATGTAGTCGTAAGCCTGATTCGTGTCCGAATCCCCAAAGCTCGCGCTCTTGGGTTCCAAAATAAGGTTCAGCGAAAGATTGTGGGCCTTGCAGGCGGAATTTAAGTCCTTCACGAACCCGGTCAAATTCAACCGATCTTTGGACAATAGATTGCTGTATTCGACCTGTATCCCTTTGACGCCGGCCTTTACCCCGATATCAACCAAAGCCTGTATTTGGGCGGCCCGTTGCTTTTCATCGTCGAGGACCTTTTCTATCCAGGTGTATCCGCTCTGGGTCACGGCTTCGTTCTCGTTGTCGAAACTCAACCATTGCTCCACGTTGTTTTTGACGGCGAAAGGTTGGATCTGGGTCATCAACTCAGCAGTCGCCTCGGGGATCCTTTCCGGCATTCCCGACTCGTTGAACCGATAGCATTTGAAATAGACTCGGTCGACCTGGTCGGCGTGTTTCGCGAAAGAAGCCAAGGAACGATGACCAGTGTCGTTAAAAATCACCCTTGCCGACACACCCACTAACCCTTTTTTCTTGGGAGCGGTGTTCTCGGCTAGCGCAAAGGACGGCGACCAAACCAGCGTCAGGAGGGCTAAAGTTAAGATGCGTTTGATGTTCATACGGCCTTATTTTAGCAGTTTGTAATTAACATTCATGAATACTTTTAGGTGCTTTTAGTACAGCGGTCCCTGCCAAATTACTCTTTTATAGCTCAACCTTTAGCCCAGTTAAAACAGGAACATAAATGTCAGCAGAATAATTGATGCCAGGAGTCCAGTAGTTAAGAGCGGTATATAACTTCGATTCAAGGAAAACACTAAAGCTTTTAATCAAAGGAAAATTCAACCCAACTCCAACTTGGCTTCCAATTCCTAAATTTGGTTTGCATAAAAAATCTAATCCAAGACCTGCAAAAATATAAGGTCCGTTCCGCAAACAATATCCCGTTCCAACCCATCTTTCGAAACATCTTGGTTTGCCATGAGCCTTCACCTCCGTTCAGAACGCGAACTTTTAACCTGTGTCGGCAGATTTCCCGCAAGCAGTCCTCCGATTACTTTCAGGCTATTCAGCGATGCTGGGGTTGGTTTTGGTTGTTTTGACCCTTTCCAGTTTCAGGTGTTGAGGTGGCAACCGGTGTAGCCTGGGGGTGCTTTAATAAAAGTGTTCTTCCGCCAACGACACCACAGCCTGCCCCGCAAACAAGAGCGGCACAGCCTTGAAGACCAACAAGCAACCACGCCACCATAAGTGTGGATATAAGCCAATATCGAGGTCTCATTTTCCTCTCCTTATTGAGCTTTTGCTCCATAGCCCGCTTTTTTTACAGCTTGGACGATGTCTTCCGGCTTTACTTTTGGATCGGCTGTAACAAGGGCTTTTCCATCTTTAAAGCTAACCTCCGTGTTCTTTACTCCCGGTACTTTTTGAACGGCTTTTTGGACGATATGGGCGCAAGCCTCACAGGTCATCCCCGTGACTGAGAATTTCATTGTTCCACCGCCTGACGTTACATTGCCCCCGACGGAACTTCCCGCGCCGTTGATCAAACAGCAGGCATCCATTTGCGCTTTCTCGAAAATTCCACGTTCCCACGCGGTAAACCCGGTAATAAAAAGGGCCGCTAGGATCAAAATTGACAGGGTAACTTTTTGTCCAGGCATGACGCATCCGTGAGCATCACAAGATTTTTTTTCCTTAAAGTAACGGAAAAACCCATATCCCACGAGCGCGAACCCCAACGCCGTGAGGTACCAATGAGCCGCTCCCAGGTATCTTCCAAGACCCAAACCGCCAAGCCCTAGGGCGGCCAAAAGCAACGGCCCCACGCAACAAGCCGAAGCCGCCAAGGCTGAGACGATTCCAAGTGTCTTAATTTTAATGGAGCCCTTGGCGTTGAGAGTTTTGAGTAGATTGGGGTTGCTGGCTTTCGGGGAGGCATTGCGTTTCAAATATTCGTTGATGGTAGCAAGGCAACATCCTCCCGTGGGGTTGGTTACCTCGCACCGACAGGTTCCGGCCTTGACTTCCCGCTTGATTTCATCCACCGCAACCGGTTTACCTTGAGTCTGGATTTGTTCCAAAAACTCCTCGCCGGTATGATTCCAGCAGTAGCACAATGGATGTGGCGCTTCTTTTTCCTTGTACCCCACCCTTGTTTTGGAATCGGCATAAGGAACCCACTGCCCGCCCTCGAAATAAAGCGCCTCGCAATCGGGATTGAGGCATACGGAAACTTCCTTCCACCCGGTAGTTTTACCGATGGCTTCCGGCTTTAAATGCAGGGATGGAACATCCCGTCCGGTAGCGCGTCCGCGCTTTCCGCAAACGGGGCACACGCCTTTTTCAGGAACCACACAGCATTCGTCGTTCATTTTCGTCCTCCAAAAACCAAATCACGCCTGCGGCCAACAGCAGGCCAACACAACAAATCCATTCCATTTACTTTTCTCCCTCACAACATTCCAAGATGGGGCAATCGTCCGAGGGTTTCCTCTGGTGGCAATCGGCTATCAGTTTGTGAAGAACCTTTTCCATTTTTGACAGGCGTTTCATTTTTTCGCCGACTTCCTTCAGCTTGGTTTCCGCCTTTCTCACCGCTTTCGAGCACTTATTTGCAGAGGATGAGGAGCGAAGTTCCAACAACTCCTCGATCTCCCGAAGGGAAAATCCCAACTCCTGGGCCTGCTTGATGAACTTCAGCCTTTGGACGGATTCTTCGTCATAGACCCGGTAACCGGAGTCCTTACGGTGAACCGGCAGGAGCAAACCACGTCTTTCGTAATATTTGACGGTTTGCATGTTCACGCCAGCCTTTTTGGCGACGTCTCCAACCAATAGCTCCATGAATGCCCTCCAAAAAAAGAATAAACCTAATACTATGGTATCAGGTCAATGGAGTATTTTTGGGGCTGTAAGGGGTTTGGTGCAAAGCCCCAGAAAAAGGGGGTGGGCTGAGGATCACCGAAAGTAGCCTAAGGCAGTAATTAATATCTGCATTAGAAAGCATTATTTCATTGGAGGATATATCTTCCGAAAATGAAAAGGGCCGACCCTGTGTGAGGATCGACCCCTTAACTGTTACCCCAGTGTTACCCCGGAGCATCTCTGCCGCCCTCAGGATGCTTATCGACCGTAAGATGACCCAACCCCAGGCTAAAAGGCTGGTCGAATGGGTCAAGGCGGGTAATGAACCTTCCACCTACGGCCTAACTGGGGTTGCCACGTCGCAAACCGACCCGATTGGGTCTGCTCCTCGCAATGACAGCGGTTCGAACCGGGCTAAAGAACATACACAGGTCGAAACAAAAGACCCGGTTCAGCCAACATCTATTCCGGTGTCTAAAACTAATGGTGCCGATTCCAAACAGTCGTATGTCATCCAAGGTATCAAGAATGCGGCTGGTCTCTTCCGGGATCAGTTCATATCGGGGATGAGCAAGTACATGGCAAAGGCTCTCGCAGGAGCCGCCTGGGTTTTGGGCTTCTGGTTCCTCGCGATGATCATCTCGCGGATATGGTTCACTACCCCGTCTTTTACCACCCCTCAGGTTGTGGCTTTGCCCCAAGCGCAAGCCGTTAGTGCCCCCATTCAGCCGACACAGGAAATGGCGACTCCGGTACAGACCCCATCGGCCCCTTCCACAGTAACTTCTGCCTCGGCGGAGGTTAAAGCGGTAAGCGTCCCGACCCCAGCGGAGGAAGACCTAGGAGCCCCAAAGGTGGCTGTCGCAAAACCGGCCTCTGCTCCGAAACGACAAGTTGAGGAGCACGCTTTGAGTGTACCAATTTCCAAAAAACAAGAAATTGGTGCCAAATCAGATTCCCCTACGCCAGTACCTACGGCCCAAAAGCCAAACGAGGACGTGGTGGGAGATACGGTAAAGAAGGTGGTGCCCGATGTGGCGGATAAGGTTTTGAAGGATTTATTCTGAACACATCATCCAAATTCTGACTGGTAAAATGATTACAAATAGATTACAATTAAGGGTGAAAACATGGTTCGAGTTAGATGGGATAAAAAGGCAGGGGAAAATTTCAAGGAGATCATGGGGCAACTCCCTCTTTATCGCCAAGAGCAAGTGAATCGGTGGTTGGACTTGATCCGGGAATGGCCGCCGAACAAGTGGTATCAGCTGAGGGAGGAGGGTGGGTTTATCGGGTTTCGTTTAGATAACGATAAGTTCCTGAAAATTCTAGGTCGTTTCAATGAAGCTGAAGGTGTTGTATGGATCACGCATTTTGAATGGAAAACAAAATAAGGGAGGAATGAAATGGCTCAAACTTATACCTATCGTCCTAAAAAATTGACGGTCGATCAACTTTTGAAAGCCGCCAAGGAACACCACACTAACTTGAACCGTTTCATCGAGGACGCCTTATTGGAAAAGCTTTCCAAGGAAGAGCAGGGTTCGGCCCATGAATTAGTCGATAAGATCCGGGGTGTGATCGTCGAACATATGGGCGTTAAGTTATCAAAGCCGGATGCTAGAACTGCCGCCGAGATCAACCGAAAATATCTAAAAGCAAAGGAAACAGGAAATTGGGTTTCCGATGAGGAATTAAGGCCTGAAAGGTATAAAACCAAGAAACATCGTGCCAATTGAAGTGGAAACTCATTTTTTACTTTTAGATTTACAAACACAGTCATCATAATCTCGAGGATCAAAGTCATGTTTTATTTTTCGGACACCCGACCAAAATGTCCTGGTCACACTTTTTTCTATGAATTCCGATCTATGAAAGTCGAAGTATAAGATCTTGTCTTTGTTCTCAATTTCTTCATCGTTCGGCGCAAGTCTTCCCTCGGAATAAAAATACATCTCACCTTTTTGATAAGCCGTGTAATTTTGGATCTGTTTTGAAAAAATCAGTTTTCCTTTAACGAGGTCAAATACCTCGGTTAAACCGTCTTCCGCCTCAGAATTCTCGCCAAACAGATATTTAGAATGCTCGGTCAAAAAATACAGCCCTCCATGGATCTTGATCACTTTCCCGTCTTTTCCGATCAAATACAGGCTCGATTCATAATCGCCTATTTTTTCAATGAGGAAATAGTCCGGTGATGGTTGTTTCTTGGGGACAAAGATGCCGTAAGAGCCTCCCATCGCTTCGATATCCTTAAAGTATTCTTGATCAAGTGTTTTCCCATTTTTTTCGATTCGCAACCATGCCCGGCAATAAAAATCATATTTTTCATTCGCACTTAACGCCGTTTCTCGTTTGTTTTTGACCTGAATGATCGAAATGAGAACATCACCATGACGGAACTGGACTTTGGAAATATTGAATTTAGCGAGTGGGTAATCCGATTTCTTAAATTCTTTAAAGCTAATATTATCTTCAGCGTGGAGTGTGGAATAGCCCACTACTAAAGAAAACAAAATTAGCCACAAAAAACATCCATGAAATTTCAATGAGCCCTTCCCTTGATGGACAACTTAACTCTTCGGCACAACGAACGTATTGAACGAATTTCCCTCAAGGCTGACAGTCACAAAACTCCCGCCGGATTTGAAACACAGCGGTTTCGTTTCCGGTAAGGGGTTGTGAACTACGACAACAATTTCCCCATTCGGGTTCTCAAAAGCGACCGCGTTTTTCGACCATTCGCCCTTTAAGCCTCTTCGCACCGCACCGGGATGGACGAAATGGGAGAAATGCCGCATGACCTGATACTCGGGGTTATAGATGACTTTTTTCTTCTTCGGATCGATGGTGATCATGGCGTTCTGATTCCAGCCCCAAGTGCTATTGCCGCCGGGCGCCAGAATGGGGTTCCAATAGATGTAGGCTTCGACCCCATTGGTCATGTAATGCCGCATGAGACCAAAGATGTATTCGGCGTAATCCCAGGTGTTCTTGCCGTCGCCGCATTCATTTTCTGTTTGCATGAGAGGCATTTTCGGCCATAGATCGTGAACTGTCGCGATGGCGTCTTTGCCAGCCCACTGAAAGCCGACCCCGGAAATGTATTCTCTAGCTTTAGGGTCTTGGAGGACCGGCCCTATCCATTTGTCGTATTCCCCTCTCTCCATAGTTCCCAACCAGATATCGGACTTCACATTGTTGTTCTTGAACTCAGGGCCAAGGTCATCCCGAACGAAGTCCCTCAACTGTTCTCCGTTCCATAAACAGGAAGGGAAAACCTGATTGGAGTCTGGTTCGTTTTGCACGTGGACCTGCTGAATGTGAACGCCCTCTTTACCGTAGGACTCCACGAATTTACGAAGGTATAGGGCGTAGGCTTTTCGAGTTTTCTCATCCCAGGTCAAATGGCCACCCTTGTAGTCCGACGGAGTTTTCATCCAGGCAGGAGGGGACCAAGCCGACGCTCTTCCGATCTCTT
>CAYXYA010000109.1:0-4959 GCA_964469185.1 uncultured bacterium
TTCAACGCTGCAAAACCGCCAGTCAAAATTCCTGTAGCTGTATCAAAATTATATTTTCCGCCACCAGCCCCAACACAAGAGGAGCACCCTCCTCCCGGCTCAGTAAATTTAGTTTGGGGATTGCCCCAGTAGGAGCCACCATAAGAATCGATATGGAGCAAGGACGGACCCACCGGAGAACCCTCGTTCTCACCCGTAATCATGCCCCCGTTGTATGTATAAAAGAGATGGTGAGCACCCTTGTGATAAGCCGAGTCTTGGCTTTCAGTCATGAAGGAATTGGCGTCATAAACATAAGTTGCGGAGCGGTTTTGGGGATATTGAACACCGACGAGGTCGCCTGAACCATAAGTATAGGAAGTGATCCTTCCGATGGGGTCTAGGATCTGTGAAACACGACCCGAAACTATGGTGATTTGAACCGACCTACCATGTCCATCGGAAATGGAAGTCACCACGCCGCCCGTTCGGTTGAAATGAAGTTGATTTTGGTTTCGATCCGCCAGGAATGTCAAAGTTCCATTAGAATCATAGTTGCGAGTATCTCCTTGCACATCAGCACGAAGAATCCAGGCCGTTGCAGTATGCGTGAGCGTCATGTCGTAACCCGCGGGCGGCACATAGCCACCAGCTAAGTTGCGCGTGAAAACCCGCCAAGCGCCATCCTCGCGAATTTGGGTCACAGACGTCGTAACCCCTCCATTAACATCGAAGATCAATTTTTCGTCTAAAACCGAGGCCCACTTATTGCCAAAAACTCCCGCAGAAAGACTCGTCGAAAGACTCTGGCTGTTGTAGGACCGAGTGATCTTGAATGGCGCTCCTCGGTTCGGAATAAAAATGTCGGTGACTGGATGAAAAAGATTTCCCGTTCTTAAGTTCACATGGTGATGGCTCATCTTGTTCTTATCGCATTTATCGCCATTCCCTTGGTCTTTGGGATCGTAGGTGGGTGTTGCGGTTGGGGTTGGGGTAGAGGTGGGAGTATCCGTGGGAGTTGATGTTGGTGTCGGAGTCGCGGTATTAGTAGGTGTACAAGTCGGCGACAGCCCAAGCGCACAAGGCGGAGAGGAAGATGGGGGTCCAAAGGGGTTGCTCAGCGGTTGCCCAAAGTAAGAATAGGTAAAGGTATAAGCGAAGCCCGCAGAAGAAGCGCCCCCTCTATAGGCGCGACCTATTGTAAAATAATTGGTACCTGTATAACTAACGGGGCCCGAAATAGTGTCGCCAACCTGGCATCCAGACGGATAGTTATCGCAATTCACGCCATTGACAAAAGTTCCATTGACCAAAAGCTGTTCATTAGATAAAGAAATGTTTGTCGCCATACAGTACGTAATCGTTATAGTGGTGACGCCCGAAGGAATAGTAAATGGGAAATATTCATAAACAAAACTACTGCCTGGACTGCTGTTTTCATAACCACCGCTACACCCAGAAGCAGAGCCGCTGCTAGACTTTGTGTAAGTTTGAGTGCTTGGAGTCGGTGTACTGGTGGCAATTTGGCCTTCACACAAACCACAACCCAAAAACGTTATTAACCCAATCCCCGAAATTATGGTTTTCAAATTCTTCATTTATAGGTACCGGGTTGAGGTGAGTATCAAAAACGATGGCAAATTAGGCAAAATCAAAGGCGAAAAACGAGGCTGGTAAAATTTTTTGAAGCTTTACTCTAGAAACGCAAAAGAAACTTGGCAACAAAAATGTTCCTGGCTTTGTCAAATTTTTGTCTGCAGGCGCGTAAATCCAGATGTTTAACTGCTTTATTCTTTTAATCGCAAACGACAATAAAAACCCTATACCAGATTTGCTTAGGGAAAGAGCGTTTAGAAAGAAGTCCTAAAAGCGTTGTTTTAGGACATTGGAATTTAAAATCCCGTGTCATATTGGTGTCATACTCAATCATTTCCAACCACCATAACCGTCGCCAACTGCGACTAACCGTCGGAACGAAAAAAGGGCCTTGCCTACCGGGTTCGTGAAAACCCTTGTAAACAAAGACCCTTATTTTCTGCTGAGGACGTGAATTTTTTGAAAAACAAGAAAATGGAACTGGGAGACGACCTACTACTGTTTACGAAACAGTTGCTCTACCAACTGAGCTACCCCAGCATATCCATAGGCAAGAGGCGGAATTTTACATGCGGTTGAAATGAGCGTCAATGAATAATAAAGATCGAAAAACTTGTGAAGACATTTTAAGGAAAAAACATCAGGTTTAACAGGATGTTGAAAAAGTTCAAAATACCAACTTTTTCCTATTTACGAGCGAGCCGCGAATCACAAAAACCATATTTTAGTGGCTCATTCTATCCCATGGCTGTCGACGTGGTGCTGAAAAATAATTTTCAGCACCATGTTAAGCGACATCCTCGATCAGCCCAAGACAGATGAGTTCCAAGGCCATCCAGACGGTAGCGTAAACAATGAAGTCCAAGATCGAGTGCTGGCCAGCCCCAAAACTATAGCTCACCATCGAAAAGATCAGATAATTCAAGAACCAGAGAACAACCGCCAAGCGAGGCAGACTGAAATTTTTCATTTCGAACTCCTTTTTAACTCAGTTGCTGATCGATTTCAAACTAGACTTCAAGATCTCCTCAACCGTTGTTTTTTCTCCCAACGACTGGGCCGCAGTCAAGACCGCCCGGCGGGACTCCGCCGCTGAATAACCCAGGGTCATCATAGCCTGCAACGCGTCCGAAATTGTCTTGGATTCCCCGCCCAAAATACCCTCATCCCCCATTACGCCGGTACCTGCCAATTTGGTTACTTTATCTTTCAATTCCAGCACGAGATGTTGGGCCGTTTTCTGGCCGATGCCGGGAATGGACTTAAGGCTGATTAGGTCGTTATGAAGCACCGCCTGGTAAAAAGTGTCGGGAGAATAAGTGGACAGAACATTCATCGCCGCTTTGGGACCGATACCCGATACCGAAAGCGCCATCAAAAAAACCTGTTTCTCGGAATCCTTCAAAAAACCGAATAACTGCTGAGTATCCTCACGAACGTGCAAATAAGTTTTTAACAGAACACCCTTGCCCACCGATGGGACCGCCTGAAGGGTTTTTTGGGAGACGAACACCTCATATCCCACGCCGTTGACGTCCACTTCCACGCGGTCGGGATGCTTGGCGGTTAAAATACCCTGCAAGAAAGCGATCAAAATAAACTCCTAACTGCTCACTTCGAACTTGGGTTAATTTTAGTCTTCCAAGAACTTCAAGTGTACCAGGATGTGAAGGAGCTCCTCCACCTGGGTCAAAGCCGGAGCTTCCTTGTTCTGCGTGGCCGCGTACCAGAACGAGATCACGTTTTGATCCAGCCAGATGCCTTTGCTCTCAAAATCCTCGTCGATCACCAGGGCTTTATAGTGATGCTCGTCCAACTCGTTATCCGAGACGGGGCTTTTCAAACCAGAAGCCCGAAGCTTGATATGCTCCTTAGCCTGGTTGAAATATTTCTGGTCCTCTTCCGCCAGGTTCTCAAAAACCAACTGGGCCGCTTCCCGGTCGATCGCCTCCAAAACGCTTTTGTCGATCCAAACCCCCAGGCTCTCCTCGTCCCAAAGGTAATCATGGCCCTGATGTTCCAAAATGGTCATAGGCTGGCTGCTGTCCGGGCTGATCTTTTCGGACTTTCCCTTGTTGACCGTATCGCGTAAAAAATCCTCTGCCGAGACGTTGAATTTCTCATCAGCCGGATAACCGCATTCCGGGCAATAACGGGCGTTTTCGAAAAGTTTATTGCGGCAATTCTTGCATTTCGCTATGGACATAAATTCTCCTATCGTTTTAAAAACATCGACCCGGCCGTATTGCGGGAAAGTTTCTTCACCGCCTCGGACAATCGGGTTCCCGAACATTGCGCGTGCGTGATGGCGATAGCCAAAGCGTCCGCGGTATCATCGGGCTTCGGGACTTCCTTGAGTCCCAACAACAATTTCACCATCTTTTGGATCTGCGCCTTATCCGCGGCGCCGAACCCGGCGACCGCCTGCTTCACTTCCATCGGCCGGTACTCGAATACCGGAACACCCGCCAGGCCGCAGGCTAAAAGAGCCACTCCCCGGGCCTGTCCCACCGCGAAAGCCGTTTTGGCGTTGCGGGAGAAAAACAATTCCTCCATGGCCACGACATCCGGCTTCACTTTCTTCAAGACCTTTTGGACCTTCTTAAAAATAACTGTCAATCTTTGCTCGGGCGCCGTATGCGCCTCGGAAGTCAAGGTTCCGTATTCCAAGGCCTTCAACTGACTTCCCTTCTGAAAAATAGCTCCGTAACCCATGCGGGCCAATCCCGGGTCGATCCCAAGGACCACTTTCGGCTCCGCTTGAGGGAACGATCTATCGCTCAAGCTTCGCCATGACTTCATCGCTGATCTCGAAATTCGCATAAACGTTCAAAACGTCGTCATGCTCATCCAGCGCGTCATAAAGCCTTAAAACCGATTCGGCTTTTTTCTCGTCCAAGACCACGGTGGTCTTGGGGATCATGGTCACTTCGGCGCTGTCAACCGCCACTTTTTTATCCTCAATCGCTTTTTTCACTTTCTCAAAATCTTCCTGGGGCGTCAGCACTTCATACACCTCGCTCTTATCGCTTTTCAGGTCCTCCGCGCCCGCGTCCAGCACCAAACCCATCAGATCGTCCTCACCAATGGCGTCTTTTTTAACGATGATCAGGCCTTTTTTGTCGAAGAGGAATCCTACCGAGCCCGACTCCCCCATATTCCCCCCGTTCTTCGAAAAAACCGACCGGATGTCCGCAGCCGTGCGGTTGCGGTTGTCCGTCACCGCTTCCACGAGGACCGCCACTCCCGCGGGAGCGTAACCTTCATAGACCACCTCTTCCAACGCAGCCGCGGCCTCAGCCCCGGTCCCCTTGTTGATCGCCCGCTTGATGGTGTCCATGGGCATGCTGACTTCTTTGGCTTTCAAAAGAATGGTCTTCAGGC
>CAYXYA010000109.1:4969-6612 GCA_964469185.1 uncultured bacterium
TCCGGATCGCCGCCCGATTTCGCGGCTAGCTGGATCTCTTTGGAGAGACGGGAAAAGATCTGACCCCGTTTCTGATCCAAAGCGCCTTTATACCTTTTAACCTTCGACCATTTGCTATGTCCGCTCATCCCCAACCTCGATTAGGAGTCACATTTTTTAAAAAATCATGAAACTTTCTTCATTTTGACGTTTTGGTCAGGCCTCCCGCCCTCGGCGGGATCAAAAAACATGGGTTTCAAGCTGTTTAATTTGGCCCTAAAACGACAAAAGCCCGTTTTCTTGGAGACCGAACCAAGAAAACGAACCTTTGTTGAGGCAAATTATAACGCAGTCGTTGGGAAGAGGCTAGTAAAAATCAGGTAAAGAAGTGAAATTGACGGATGAAATAAGGCTTAACTTGTGACAATTTTCAAAAAAATCTTGCCCGCGCGAATAAGCCCCGCCTCGCCCGCGGCGATATCGATCGATTCGTTGAAAGAAGCCAATTTCTTTTTTTGTTGAGCGCCGTCAACCCATTCCACCGCGCCTTGCTCGATCAAACGTTTGGCGTCGCTTTTCGTCTTAACGATCTCGACCTTCAACATGAAGTCGGCCGCTTTGTAAGAACCCGGCTCCACTAATACTTTTTTATAATCCACGGTCTGATCAAGGTTGTGGCGGTTCTCGAAATAATCCCAAGCCTCCTGGGCTTTCGCTTCGTCATAAAAACGCCTTGTAATTTCTTTGGCCAATTCCTGTTTGGCTTGTTTTGGATGGAAGCTGCCCTGTGAAACCTTGTTTTTGCGGTCTTGCCAAACTTTCGACGGAAGATCAGAAAGCAATTCGTAATACCTCCACATCAGCTCATCAGAAACGCTCATGAGTTTGGCGAACATCTCGTTGGGTACATCGGTCACTCCCACGTAATTGCCCAGGCTTTTGGACATCTTCTTCACGCCGTCCAAACCCTCTAAAAGCGGCATCGCCAGAATGACCTCCGGCTTTTGACTCGACCCCTCCTGCAGGGCGCGGCCCACCAGACAATTGAATTTCTGGTCGGTCCCGCACATTTCAATATCGGACTTCAGAACGACCGAATCGTAGCCTTGTATCAAGGGATAGAGAAGCTCATGAAGACTGATGGGTTTTTGTTCTTTCATGCGGTTGGTAAAGTCGTCCCGCTCCAAAATGCGGGCAACGGTGTATTGGGACGCCAGCCTGATGACATCCTCGAACTTCATTGGGTTGCACCACTCGCTATTTCGGCGGACTTCTATTTTTTCCGGATCCTTGTCCAGGATCTTGAATACCTGTTCCATATAAGTCTTCGCGTTGACTTCGATCTCTTCCCGGGTCAGAGGCTTACGGGTGACGGACTTCCCGGTCGGGTCGCCGATCATGGCGGTAAAATCGCCGATGAGGAACTGCACTTTATGGCCCAGGTCCTGGAACTGACGGAGTTTGCGCAAGACCACCGTGTGGCCCAAATGAATGTCGGGCGCCGAGGGATCCGCCCCCCATTTCACTTTCAGGGCCCTGCCCTCTTTATAGGAATCCTTGAGTTTTTCCAGGAGCTCGTGCTTCGAGATGGCCTCAGCGGTTCCCTGAAGAATTTCCTCGAGCTGTTGTTCGGGCGTTTTGGAAAAAGTGACTTTCATGGATGA
>CAYXYA010000110.1:0-6604 GCA_964469185.1 uncultured bacterium
TGTGCTGGTTGGTGAAATCGAAGATCGGGGTGTTCCAACCGTGTTGGATCGTCGTTTCACCGCTCAAGTAAACGTTCCCGAGATTGTCCGTCAACTGGAGCGCCGCGCTGACTTGCAGGCCCGGATTATAGACGTCGAACCGCACCTGTTTACTGCCGGCAAGTCGGAGTTCTATCCCCGTCAGCGTTAAGTTGAACCCGTTCGGCGCGGCTGGAAAGCTCACGCTCAGAGAAGTTGTGCCTTTGCTCGCGATCAGGTTGGAAGGCCCGCCAGTGACGGAGCTTTGGTCAGGCGGCCAGACAGCGCCCGTTTCGAAGCTCTCGATCGTGTTCACGTCTTTTGCCTGGATCCTCATGCCCGGCGGCAAGTAGCTGATATCCCCCGCGGAGAAAGTGCTGTAAAGGGTCGTGTTCAGGGTGAGCGCGCCCAAAGTGATGAGGCCCGTGGGTTCCAGGCGGATATTATCGACATACACCTCGCCCTCGGCCTCTTCACCGGGATAAAGATTGATCTCGACCGCTTGCACTTCCCCGCGGTCCACCAGGTAACCGACCGGCTTGTAATCCGTAGCGGCTGTGGAAAAAACGGCGGCGGTGAGATCGACGCGTATCTTATTCCATCCCTTCGTTAAAGGAGGAGTCACATATTCGTGATCGGTCCACCCGCCCGCGGTGATCACGACCCCTATCTTGAAATCGGACAGATCGGTCGGGTTATAAACGTCCATGAGCAAAACGCCATAAGGCGAAAAATCCATGGATTCCCAGTGAGAAAAAACCGCTTTCCCCGATTTGGAGACGGACTTGAAGAACAGTTTTAGGGAATGCGCGCCTTCGGTCGCGAAGGCCGTACTGACTTCCCTTCCCGCCGCGGAAGACTCCGTGTCCGCTTCCCAGTTGATCTCGTGCTCAAACCCCTCCAGAAGATAAGGATAGCCAGCGCGGGAATTTGAAAGGATCCCGAAAAAACAGAAAGCCATAAAGCAAGAACCCCGTATAAGCCCATTAGGCTTCATCGGAATTGTCCTTCCCTCTAAAATTTTGAAAATTTAACAGATGATTTGATCGGTGTCGCGGAAGGCGGAGGGACCGGCGTTTTTTTCTTTTTAGGTTGGGTGGGTGTTGGTTCATCTTTCCCGAAATAGAAATGGTAGCGCGGTTCAGCAGTCGCGACCGCCGGTTGTTTTTTCATCTTCTTGACGGCGTCCTCGACCGACATCCCGTTGGTGATCTTGATGATATACCACTCAGGCTTCAGTTTGGACTGCTCAGCCTGGCCGACCAAAAAAAGGACCCCGTTTTTATCGGCTTCCGAAGCCTCTTTTTTAAATTTGATCGCGATCTCACCGGGAACATAAATCTTTTTTTTCTTAACAGATTTTTTCGCGGCGGGTTTTGTTCCGGCCAAAGAATAAGTTGGTTGACCAAAGACGAGGACGAGAATTACGACGGCAAGGACCTTAATCATCGAGGCGGTGGAGGATCTTTTCGCCCTCAACATCGTCGATGAGGACAAAATCCTGGGGTTGTTTTTCGAGGTAGAAAACATCCGCGCTGCGGATATTGAACCAAAGGCCGTGAAGTTTCAGGATCCCCGTTCCTTCCCTCTCGCGGACGGTCGGATGGCTCCTCAGATTCTCCAATTGCAGGGCTACGTTCCGCCTGGATAAAGAATCCTTATCCGCGAATCCCTCATCCGCCGCCGCCTTCGCGTGACGCAGCCATAGACCCATGGGTGTCTTGCCGAGAGTTTTCGAGTGAAGCGAAAGTTCCGCGATAGCGCCGCAATCGGAGTGGCCGCAAACGATGATGTGGCGCACCTTCAAGGTTTCCAACGCGAACTCCAACGCCGCGACCGCCGAGCCCTGGTCGGGATAAGGCGGCATGATGTTCCCCAAGTTCCGGATGACGAAAAGGTCTCCGGGATCGGTGGAGGCGAAGACATTGACCGCGACGCGGCTGTCGGAACAGGCGATAAAAAAACAGTCCGGCCTCTGGCCGAGGGCCAAGTCCGCGAAAAGTTCGCGTACCCCCTCGCGCTTCGTTCGGCGGAATTCCATGATGCCTTGGATGAGTTTTTTCATGGGGGCTAGTTTATTGGAAAATCCCGATTTGTGGGAAGTCTAGGCATCTTTATTCGGACTTTATCTGACTCTTTTGGTCTTCTTTCGCCCTTTGCCATCCTAAAACTCATTTCCAATTATCTTTTTTCACATCCGACCCTTTATATCATTCACCCATTTTTCATGAGGCTCAAAATTCCATGTTTTTGAGGGCTTTTAGTGAAATGCTCCTTTTAAAAATTTCTTCGGGAGAGTGTAACTTTCGCTTCCCTCATGGATATAGAAGGTAGAGGTTCTAAAGGGTATCCTGATCGCGAAAGGATCGATCCGTGTTCAAAGACGCTGAAAACATCGCGGAAGATTCCGTTCTTATCTACGAGTGCCGTCATGGACGGCCTGAGTCCTTTCGAAAGCTCGTGGAGAAGTATCAGGACTATATCTTCGACCTGTGCTACCGGATGACTGGCAGCCGGCAAGACGCCGAAGATATCACCCAAGAGGCTTTCGTTAAGTTCTACAACAAAATGGACGAATACAACGCCACTCATAAGCTTTCTAATTGGCTGTATACCATCGCTTTGAATGATTGCCGCAAGAAATTGCGCCATGACCGCATTTTCAAGTTTTTCTCCGTGGACCATACCGGCGGTGCGGACGCGGATGATCCTTCCATCGAATTGGTGGATAAAGGCCTTTCTGCCGAAGATCACCTGCACCAGAAGGAAAACAGCCTTTTGGCCCAAAAACTCGTGATGTCCCTACCAGACCCCCTAAGACCCTCTTTTCTTATGCGTTACTTGAAGGAAATGGAATTCGAGGAGATCGCCCAGGTGACAGGATTGACCGTAAATAACGTAAAAGTGAAGATCCATCGGGCAAAAGAGTACTTGATCAATAAATACGGAAAAGACCTCGTGGCGGGTGTAATTATTTGACGTCTCAGGGATATAGGGTGTGAGGAGAGTGATAACTATGAGAAACATCGACCGGCGAACAGCCGAAAAACTGGAAGCCTTTTTGGATGGAAAGCTGACGGGGCGGGAACGAGATGAAATGGAAAGGTTAGCCAGGAACACGGAAACTTACCGGGATTACCTGGTTTATCTCAAGGGGATCAAACTGGTGGCCAGCCTGACCTCTGTGGAAAGAGCGCCCGCCGACATGGCGGATCGCGTAATGAATCGGATCATGGCGCCGAAACAGGTGGTTTCCTTTTACCGGGGCTGGGCGCCGATGGCCTTGGCGGCCGCGGCCTGCCTAGTGATAGGACTTTCTGTAGGCGCCCAGTTGACCGCTCCCGGGATGAGCAACACAACTAGTTCCAGCGGGTTTAATTCCGTGTCCATCGTTCGACACGCTACCGCCCTGGACAATTTTTCTGAGGCTGTTGATGCCTTAAAAAATGGCGATGCTCAAACAGCTAAGATCTATTTGTCGGCCGGGGAAAAAGCGGCTGACTTTGCTCAGTTGAAAGCAAAGGGATTGAATATGGTGGTAGTGAATGAATTGTTGAATCAAGGGGATACCTTATCTTTGGCTGAATATTTGGAGAATTACACAGGTAAACAAGGAAAAATTCAGCTTTGAATGACGGATCAACTATAACTTCGGAGGTGATGTCATGAACTTGGTCATCGGACTTTCAATTGTAGCGTTACTGTTCGGCGCATTGATCCGAAAACGGATCCTGTATGTTGTTCTTTTTTTAGTCGGCCGCCAGGCCGTTCAATCGGGAGAAAATGGGCGGTACAAACTTTCCAATGAAAAATTTCAAAAACATGCGGCCATTTCCGCGGCCGCTGGGGCCTTATTCATCACGGTCCCCGGGCTTTACATTGGCCGCGTCCTTGCTTTAAAAGGCATCAACGACTTTTTGTTCTTGTCCGTTACCTTTTTGCTCTTGGCTATTTTCCTGACGGTAATGGTTTTGATCTTCAAAAAAGCCTCGAACATGGAACCTGTCCTCCTGTTCCAAGCCATCCCTCCGTTGGCGATATCCAGCCTTCTGACTTTGGTGTTTTTCGCCGTTGGGGTTTATACCGGAGGGTATTTCTGGTATTTCACGGGAAAGATCATCGATAACTCAGTGAAAAAAGACATACTTCGGGCTGGATATTGTATTGATCTTCCAAAGAATCCGCCCAAGGTGCCCGACGATAAAAACGCCATCACCTTTCTGAAAAAAGCGGTCGAAGCAAAATCACTGGATCATTTGGAGCCGGCTAATGGAAAAGATTGGAGCAAATCTTTTTATAAAGGAAGAAGTGAAAAGGATTTTTTAAATGATTTCCGTAATAACGCGAAAATAGGGAAAGTATCCCTGGAGGAAATGACCTATGCGCGAAAATTGTTAAAGGAACACGCTGAAACCCTTCAACTGGTAGACACCGCTTTTGAGAAGAAAGTCGTGGATTGGGGTATTGATTACGAGGTTCAACCCTCCTGGAAGATCGAGCTCCCCAAAAAATGGGCTTATTTCTTGAATTTAAGCCGACTCCTGGCTTGCCGGGCTATCGTGGAAGCTCAAGACGGGCGTGGAAAAGCCGCTCTTAACACCATCAGGACCGGTCTTTTCCTGGGGGACGCTTCCCGTCAAACGCAATTTTTGATCGGCGAGATGATCGATGTGGCTGTCTGTAAAAATATGTTGGACGCGACCCGTGCGATACTCCCTCGCGTTGATGGAAAGCTAGCCGAAAAGGAACTCATTCCATATTTGATGGCAAAGGAAAGGACCGATGCCTTCCTCAAAAGCACGCAAATGGAATTTTTCGGAAATGGCTGGTCCCTGGAAAATATGGGTTGGATGGATTTTGTTAAAGTAATATCGGAAGAATCGGAGTTTGATAAATTCGGAACCGATCCACGGCTCAAGTATCTATTCTCTTTTTTTTATAGACCATTCATATTTTTTGATATGGCTGTCAATAAAAGAATAGCGATCAAAAAGATGAAGAGTTTCGACTTGCCTTTTCCCGAAAGGAAAAAAGCCTGGGATGTGATTCAGGAAGAATTCAATCACAAAGGTTGGTTTGTGGGAAGGTTCGCTCAATTCAACGCCGACCAGATGTATTCCAAGGCATTGGAAGCTGAGACTCATTGCCTTCTTGCCCGAGCTGCGGTCAAGGCTAAAGTATTTTATGAAAAGAATAAAAGATGGCCGGAAGCTGTTTGGGAATTGATCGACGACCAAGGAAATGTGGGCAACGCGGCGCTGGAGAAGTGTATGGAAGGATATTTAGATCCTTTTACGGTCGGAGCCCTTCTTCGGATACAAAGATATAAAACCGGGATCATGATCTATAGCGTGGGGCCCGATGGGATTGACAATCAGGGTATTTCATTTAACCCCTATTACAATCAAGGTTCAAATTATACCCACTTTGACATTAGCTGGATCGTTGAGAAGTAATGAGAAAATAATAATTCCAGATCAATAGAAAGACCTTGGAAGTTTCACGGTCTTTCTCTTTTTTAATTCCCGCCTTTGACCAAGGCTTATGAATTACATTTTTCAAAAGTTGTAGGACTTAACTTTATAATTCTATTCGCGGGCATAAAAAAGCCGCACGCTCCGATAAGACGGAGATCAGGGGCTCACTCTACTATTAGGTGGAAGTGGCCCGTACTCTGATTGGTAGTGCGGCCGTCTTTATCCTTCTCCTATTCCCTTTTACTCTCAAGAACTAAATAGAAGATCTGAAATTATTCTTGCGCATAAAATATGCCGACTACAAACGAGTTATGGCGTCGGTGGTTTAGGTGGAGGAGGTGTCGACCCGCCCAAGAGCGCGTCCAGGGATCCAGGCGCGATATAAGGTTTGGGCGCTCCCGATGGCGGCGCGGAAGGAGGCGCAACAGGAGGCGGAGGAGGCACAGGTGCCGCGGGCTTGGGCGGAGGAACGGCTGCTGGCGCAGCAGGTGGCGGCACGACAGGTGGTACCCCGGCTTTTTGAGCCAATAAGGCGTCCAAAGGACTCATCGGCTTCGGGCCTAGGCTAGGAGCTGTCATGGGCGGCGGCGGGGGTTTCACCCCTGGTGCGGCGGATGCACTAGGAGCTGGCGCCGTTGAGGGCGGCACAATGGGAGTCGGCGGGACTTTGATCCCCTGATCGGTAACGGAAGGTATCTTGCCCGAAACGAGAGCATCCAGAATACCGGAGGAAGGCATCGCGTTGGCCACAGGACTTGGCGTGACCGGCTTGGCGCCCAGGGAGACACCAGGCGGAGGGGCAGCGGCCGCGGGCGTAGCGGGTTTCGCGGCGGCCATCGGGGTAGAAACAGAGGCGGTCCCAACAGTTCCGCCCACTCTTTTCTTCGTGGAGAAATTCAAAATGAGCTTGGTCCCGGCATCGGCTTTTTCAGCCGTCGCTCCCCCGCCATTGACCGCCAGGATGGTCTTGACCAGGGCGAACTTAAGCCCCGTGCCGGCCAGTTGGGGCGACGCGGGATGTTTCGGATCGTAAAACTCGTCGAACAGACGGGGCAGGCTTTCCGGTTTTTTTTTTAATGAGACGGCGACCACCGAGATCTACACATTCT
>CAYXYA010000111.1:0-6583 GCA_964469185.1 uncultured bacterium
ACCGTTCGGTCTAAAAGTCAGTCGCAACACTGAGAACCATTCGATGACACCTAAAACAAATACAACGATTGGAAAAAGAAATTCTTTATTCATAAAATCACCTCCGATTAATTTCGAAAACATGGGACAGGCCCCACACTTTACATTCCGACAGAATTCAACGACTTCTTTGGATGGACCTTTTCACCGCGCCCTCGACCAAATTCACCGTCAATTTTTTCATGCATTTGAAATGGTCCAAGGGACAGGCGTTCAGGCCGTGCACGTCGCAGGGGCGGCAGGGCAAATTGGCCACTTCCACGACCGAGTGCGGCCCCCAGGGTTCGAATCCCAATGACGGGGTGGTGGAACCGTAGATCACGACCACGCGAGCGCCGCGACCCGAGGCCAGGTGGATCAATCCCGAATCGTTCCCGATGAAAAGGTCGCAGCGTCCCAAAAGGGCGATGCTTTGGTCCAGCGAATAGTCCCCCGCCAAACAGATCCCGCGGTCCAGTACATTGACGCTCATCTGCAATTGGATGGACTGGATCAACTTTTTCTCTTCCCGGCTGCCGAACCAGAAAAGAAGCGCGTCGTGATCCTTCACCAGCCCCGACGCAAGCTCGGCGTATTTTTCCGGCATCCATTGCTTCGTTTTCCATTTCGACCCGGGTCCCAGACCGATCACCAATCGCGAGGGTGATATCTTCCGGCGCTGCAAAAAGTCGCGCAAAAACCGGTGACCCTCCTTAGAAACGTGGACCTTAAAATCTACCTTGGCGGGAACCTGGATGTCCAAGGGCTCCAACACCTTGAGATATTTATAGATGGTATGGAGGCTCGGTTCTTTGCGAAGCTTCTTCACCAATAGCCGGCGTTGGACCGTCTCTTTGTCGTAGGTCAGGATCCTCGCTCGCCACAGAAAGAAACCGATCAGGTTGGTGCGGATGGACCGGTGTAGATCGAGCACAAGGGTCGGTTTCACGGCGAGGATCTGCCGCAGATGCTTCACGAAATTCCAGAACCCGCCGCCGCGAAGCTCCAGGACGCGCGTCACCGCCGGATGGGACTCCACCGCCGGAGCATAGCGGTCCTTGGTCGCGAAATAGATCTGAGCGTTCGGATAGGCTTCGTCCAGGCTGTCGAGGACAGGGTTGGTCAGGGACACGTCGCCCAGGGAGGAATAACGCATGACCAAAATGCGCATCGGCTCGGAGGTGGTGGGAAGCGGCTTGCTTTTTTTCAAAATCTTGAGCCTCGATCTTTTTTATTCAACCAACACCAACTTCAAAATTAGATGGCCGCGAATTTGCGCGAATTAACGCAAATTGGTTCAGCCTCAAAATGACTTCATTTTTAAATCGCGAACATTTGCGCCAATTTGCGGCTAAGAAATGTCGTTACTTTCGCCTCATCCAAAAGCTGACGCTTTTCCAGGTCAACTCAGGGTCCTTCTTATCCTTGAAATATTCCCCGAAATGCTTTTGGATCAAAGCCTGGTGCTTCAGGTACATATAGTAGCCCGCCCAAAGGACCTCGAATCGGCGGTTGAAGGTCAAAAAAGCCTGGAGGAGGTATTGCTCGTTATAGAACTTGAAATCTTTCATGATGAGTTTTTTGGGGTAATCCAGCGGGAAGAAAATGTCGTGCACATGGATGAGCACGCCTTTTTTAAGCCTGGGAAGGATCTCCAGGAATTCGTAAGAAACGTCGCTGTCGATCCGAAGCACATGGCTGGAATCGATAAAGAGGATGTCGTTCTTACCCAAAGCCTCGAATTCTTTCATGGAGACCTTTTGCAAATTGCCCTCGATCAACCGCGACAAGCCCGGAATACCCTCGCGCAAGGTGATACTGGGATAGGGTTCTATCGCGGTCAACTGGCACTTCTTGCCTTCCTTCGTGTTTCGAACGACCGCTTGGGCGGCCAACAGTGTGGAAAAACCCGCACCGATCTCGATGATACGGCGGGGTTTTAAATGACGGATCAGCCCGTAGTAAACGCCCGCGTCCGCTCCACGGAAAGCCGGATTGGAATGGTGGTATTCCTCCACCTCCTTAGGCTTCGTCTTCTCGACCGGAAGAGTCTTGAACTCCTCGAAATACTTGGAGATCTGTCCCAAAAGTTTGACCTGTCCCGCGGGACGCAGATCGATACCCGGCAAGGTGCTTTCTTTTTTCCAATTAAAGTGACGAAGACCCTTCAAGTCGGGAATGGGTTCCTCGTAGCGGTTGGGGATGAGATTGACCCCCATCCTTTGATAGAGAGGAAGAAGTTTTTTAAGATACTTGTTCAATCACGCTCTCCTGTTCAAGATGGACTAAACCGACTGACAGGTCAAAGAAACATTCTTCAAAACCGTATCCCAATGGTGCTTTCCACCGATCACTTCCCACTTGAACCCCAGGACCAAGATGGGGATGTCGAGCTCCATATCCCGCGGAAGCTTGACCTCGTCTTTTTCGGTCGTGACCAGGTACTGAAGACCCCGAAGTTTGGCGTCCTCTAAAATGTCCCTCAATTTTTCTTTCGTGTAAGCGTAATGGTCCTTCAGGTCGTAAGAATGGCGCACCAGCACCTTGAACTCCGACAAGGTCCTCACCACCGAAAGCGCATTGGCCACTCCCGAGAAGACCCCGACGGAGACCCGGTCCAAAGAGGACGCCTTCATTTCCTTTCCTGTGTGAAAATCCCTCAAGAAGGTCGGTTTGTAAACGGATTCGATCACAAAGGCGCGTGGATTGTGCCGTTGAAGGACGGTGCGGATATCCTCCGGGCTACGCGACATATTGACCTTGTTGATGATGAACACGTTGGCGTCGGCCAGCGCCCCAAGCGGTTCCCGCAGAAGTCCCGCCGGCAGGACCCATCCCGTGCTGAAAGGATTCCCGCCGTCGATGGTCACGATATCCAGATCGCGGTGGACCTCGAACCGCCGTTGGTAACCGTCATCCAGAATGAAAAGGTCCGGTTTGAATTTTTTCATGGCCTCTGTCCCCGCCCTGAACCGGTCCTTGCAGACCAGCACCGCCGCTTGAGGTACGCTTTTGGCGATAAGGACCGGCTCATCGCCGCCCTCCTCCGCGCTCGCCAATATTTTTTGGCCGTCCGAAACCCAGACCAGACTCGACTCTTTATATTTTCTGCCGTAACCGCGGCTCAAGATGGCGACCTTCCTGCCTTCCGCGGTGAAGTGTTTGGCCAACTCGATGACCACCGGGGTCTTTCCGGTGCCGCCGGTCGTGATGTTACCCACACTGATCACGGGACAGGCCAGCCGCTTTCGGGGAAGGATGCCGGAGCGGTAGCTGGCCCGCTTGAACCACCAACCCGCCAGGAACAAAGAGGACAGGACCTTGAGTAGGGCGAAGAACAAGCGGTCCCGCGCCGTGCGGGGCTTGTTCTGAAGGAAGGTCAGGTAGATATTTTCCCAGTCGGTCATTCGTTCTTGCCTCTCAAGCGCGCCGAGGCCAGCGGTTCAAGACCGCCTCGACCGTTTTATCCGTCGCACCCCTCATGGAATTCACCGACTCGTGAGCTTTGCGGCCCGCCTGTTTGGCAAATTCCTCATCTAGGAATTTTTGGAATATCTCGACCAATTCTTTCGCGTCCTTCACCTGAAAACCCCCGCCCGAACGGGTCAAGGTATCCGCCGCTTCCGTCACGTTGGACGTATGGGGCCCGAAACAAACCGGCACGGTGGCCAAGGCCGGCTCCATAAGATTGTGGCCGCCGATAGGGACCAGAGTGCCTCCCACGAAAGCCGCGCGGGAGAAAGCGTAGGACAGCGCCAATTCCCCGAGCGTATCGAGCAGGATGATCCGCTCCGGGATACCTTCCGCCGCCATTTTGCTTCGAAGGGTGCTGTTGACGTTGAATTTTTTGAGTTTTGTCTGGAGCCCCTCGACGTTCTTCAAATGCCTGGGAGCCAGAAGGATCTTCACGTCCGGCGATAAGGCCAGGATCTTCGGCATCAAGGGCAGTAACAGATCATCCTCGCCTGTCCGGACGCTTCCAAAGGTAAAAAGAATGTCCCGCCGCAAGAGACTGAAAACTTCCTTGAATCGTTGGACCGCCAATCCGTCCGGCGGCAAGAGATCGTATTTGAGTTGTCCTGTCACGCTCACGCGGGCCTCCTCCACACCCAAGGCCAAAAGCTTATCCTTATCCTGCGGGGTTTGAACGAGGCAGTGATGAAAACAGCTGAGGGTAGGACCGAACAGGGATTTGAAACGGAGGTAATTGGGAAAGCTATGGTCCGAGATCCGCCCGTTGACCAGGATGACCGGGACCTTTCTTTTTTGCGCCCGCCCCAGCATGCCGGGCCAAAACTCGGTCTCGGCGACCAGGAGCATGACGGGTCGGAACGCGTTAAAAGCCCGTTCCAGGCAGGGTTTCATGTCGAGCGGCGCCAGGAAGACCGCGTCAGCCATCTGTTTCTCGATAGCCATCTTTTTACCGGTCAGGGACGTGGTGGTGACGATGATGCGGATGTCCGGCTTGGCCCTGCGGAGCTGTTTGCAAAAAGGGGAGATCGCGTTCACCTCGCCGGCGGAAGCCGCGTGGATCCAGACATTCTCGGTTTCGGAGAGTTTTCGTTTTTCCTCGGCGGAATAAAAACCAAGGCGCTCCGAAAAACCGGCGGCCGGATAGACCAGTTCGATGATCCTCGCGATGACATAGAGGAACATCGTCAAGATCTTGTAAGACAAGATCGCGAAGGAGTTTTTAACGGTTTGGATCATGGCTGTCTTTCTTTTTGAATAACGCCCAAGGTCTATTATCAGCAATAACCCTACCAACGAAAGGCAAAATCACGTCAATTGATTATTAATCCGTCATTGCGAGGATCGAACTTCGCGACGAAACAACCCCAGTTTAATAAGCCTCTTCCCAAGTCTGCACAGTTTCTTTTGCCTCCTTCCCCGAAAGCCCTTACCAAGTAACTCGCGGTGTTTGTTGTGTCTTTGCTGGAGAAGTGTTTTCTTTTAGGCCTTCTCTGGCTCTAGCCGCCATGAACCACGGGGGTCAAGATAAGGACTTTTCTACATTGCTCCCGCTCCACACATTCCCCGGTGGGTCCCTTTCGCTCGGTTATCTGTATTCAAATGCCCTCTTGGTAGGGGCTGTCGCCAGAGAGGGCCTGTGGTTTTTAAAGATTTAAGTCCAAAAAAATAACCCTGCCCCTTTCCTCGAAAGCCCCCTGCCAAATGGCCCGCCAGGATCATCTCAAGCGAGCGAAAGGGACCCATTTGGGGATGGGTGGATCGAAACAGAGGTACTCACAAACGATTTTACAAAACCCCCTAGATGGATGAGGGCTAGAGAGGGCCGAAAGAAAACACTTCTCCAGCAAAGACACAACGAACACCACGAGTTACTTGGCAAAGGCTTTTGAAGGAAGGGGCAAAAAAAGAAAGTCGTTCAGGATTTAAAAATATAAGTCCCAATTCATAAGGTTCTCTATTTATTCGGGAAGTATTTCTCAGCGATAGCGGTCACCCGGTCGAGTTCAGTTTGGATCTTTTTCAACTGGTCTAGTTTACCGTGGCGGGGCACCCGGATGGGTTCACCGTAAACAAAGATGGCCCGGCTGAAGGGCTTGGGGATGATGAACCGGTCCCAGCTTCTCAAACGCCAGGCCTTCTCAGCGGCGAAGGCAAAGGGCACTACTGGGCAACCCGTCATCCTGGCCACGTTCAAAACTCCCGGTTTGATCTCACGCCTTGGCCCCCGCGGGCCGTCCGGCGTGATGGCGCACCGCTTCCCCTCTTTCAAATGACCGATCAACTCGCCCATCGCTTCCCGACCGCCTTTGGAGCTCGAGCCCCGGACAGGGATGTAGCCGAAGAACCGGGCAATGCGGGAGATGAGTTCCCCGTCTCGGCTCGACGAGATCATCACATGCACATCCTGATCGCGGTGATACCAAACGCTCATGAGGATGGTCTCGTGCCACAGGGCCCAAAGAGGCGCGGCCGTTTGGCGGGCCCGGGGGCCCCATTGGGACTCGCCTTCTTCCCGGATGCGGAGCGTCAACCCCAGCAGATGAATGAGGGGGGTCGCGATCAGGATGATCAGCCAGTCGGTCAATGTGGCCTTGTGGGTTTCGGTTTTCACTTGTTCCCTGCCAAGAGTTCGAGAATTTCCTTCGCCGCGTTCTTCGAAGTCTTTGTCGGATGGGCGAGGCTCTTGCGGATCTTTTCAAATCCGCGGATCTGGACTTCCCGAACCTTCGCGTCTTCCAATAACCGCGTTGTCTCATCCACCAAAGTTCGAGGGTTCGCCTTTTCTTGAAGGAGTTCCCGGACCAATCCCTGGCCCGCCAGGATATTCACCAGAGAAATATATTTAATCTTCAGGAAACGCTTCGCCAAAAAACCGCTCAGACGGGCGATCTTATAGCAGACGATCATGGGGGTCTTGAGCAATGCCGTTTCCAAGGTACCCGTTCCCGACTTCACCCAGGCCAGGTCGCAGACACGTCTCAGGTCGTAAGCGGGCGCCTGCACGAAAAAGAAAGGATCGTCCGGCCGAAGACCCGCGTAACTCTCATAGGTCAATCCGTCCGGTTGCGGCATGACGAAACCCGCGTCGGGA
>CAYXYA010000112.1:0-6543 GCA_964469185.1 uncultured bacterium
GGGTGAGGCCATCAACAAACTGAACGAATTGGGCGGGATACTGGGCATCGTGTCGGCCCAAAGGGCGGTGATCCCCGCTGAAATCGAGGAGTTGGCAAAGGCTCGGGTCCTATTCAAGCAGGACAAGAAATATAAAGAAGCCGATGAAATCCGTGACAAGGTTTTGGCCCTGGGGTTTACAATTGAGGACGTGCAGGGCGGTAAATTCCGGATTTTGCCCAAGACGTAACCGAGGCTTCCATGAGCGAAAAAATATACGGCCGCAAACCCGTTTTAGAAGCCATCCGCTCAGAAAATCGGAATATTTCCCGCGTGGTACTTTTGCAAGGCTCCCGCGACAGCACCCTGGACCAGATCGAGATGCACGCCAAGGCCCGCAGTATTCCCATCGGTTTTGAGACCCGGCACCGTATGGACGCTCTGGCCGGGACCGAGCATCATCAAGGTGTCATCGCGGTGGCGGAGGATTTTAAATATGCTGACCTGCAGGATATTTACGATGCCGCCCGTGATAAAAAAGAACCCGTATTTGTCCTTCTGCTTGATGAGATCGAGGATCCTCATAACTTAGGGGCCATCATCCGGTCCGCTGACGCGGCGGGTGTGCATGGTGTGGTGATCCCTAAGAACCGTGCGGCCGAAGTGAACGCTACAGTGCTAAAGGCTTCCGCTGGAGCCTCTGAACACGTGACGACCGTGAAGGTCGCCAACCTGAATGACACCATCAAGAAATTAAAAGAAGCCAATGTATGGGTCGTGGGTACTGATATCGAGGCCACAAAGAATTTTTATGAATACGACTTCCGCCAGCCGATCGCTATCGTCATCGGCAATGAGGGCCGGGGACTACGGCGGTTGGTGAAGGAAAACTGCGACGAGCTGGTGAAGATCCCCATGGCGGGGAAAATGGCCTCGCTCAACGCCTCGGTGGCATCCGCGATGCTTTTATTCGAGGTGGTCCGTCAAAGGGAGTGGAAGGTCGGATCATCCGCCTCGCCGCCTCCCACACCGCCCGTTCCGTCTTACAATCCCTCCTGGGGTTATTCGCCGGCGCCCGTGTCTCCGCCCGATCCTTATGGGTCAGGTTTGGCACCGCCCGAAAAAGACTTTTTTCGTTCAGGCCCTGATTCGGCTGATGAAACGCCGAGTGAGGGCCGTTCTCAAGGGTTGATAGACTCGATGGAGTCGAAATCCGATGACATTCCCGGCAACAACAAAGGCGGGGGTTTTCACTGGTAAAAAGGACCGATGCTTGCTTGACGGGTCCTGGGAGCACTTCTATAATCCCTTTTCCCTTGTGGAAAAAGTGGAAGGTTAGGTCGGGCTGGCGTAGCTCAGTTGGTAGAGCAGCCGCCTTGTAAGCGGCAGGTCACCGGTCCGATTCCGGTCGCCAGCTCCATTTTTAAAAATTTATGTCACTGGCAAGTTTTAAAGGCCTTTGTCTGCAACGACTTTAGCGAGTCTAGCGGACAAGGGCCTTTTTTTTAATCCATGACCAACCCGAGTCATCCATGACAATTCATGGCAAAAAAGGACTGAATAAGACTCCTATAAGACACTCTCGAAATCACAAGATTTGGTATATCTAATCGAGCAAAAACTCAAAAGGCGGCAGCTCATTTCTCGCCCTTTGCACTATGTTTGACAAGTTGCTTCTAAAATCCTCATTGGGTCCTGTTTGGGCGTTATAATCATTACATGAGTCCCACGATCACCATTGACCGAACAGCATTGGCCGAGTTTTGCAAAAAGCGCCATGTCCAAAAGCTCTCGCTTTTCGGATCGGCTGTGCGCGCCGATTTCCGGCCCTTGAGCGACCTGGATTTGTTGATTGAATTCGAAACCGGCCATACACCGGGATTGGCCTTTTTTGCCCTGGAGGAAGAACTCTCAAGCTTGTTTGGGCGTAAGGTTGATTTGAATACCCCGCGTTCCTTGAGTCCGTATTTCAGGGAACAAGTCCTTTCTGAGTCCGAAAGCCTTTATGACTCGACACGACCCTAAGGTTTCCTTCCTGCAAATGAGGGATTACGTGTTGGAAGCCATGTCCCTGGGCAAAGACAAATCCCGAAATGACCTTGAGAAAGATCGTATTTTAAATCTCGCCTTAACCCGTCTATTGGAAGTTGTGGGCGAGGCGGCAACCCGTGTTCCCGATGAGATAAGGGCGAAGTTTTCCGACCTTCCGTGGCCTCAAATTATTGGATTGAGGCATCGCCTAATCCACGCGTATGACCAAGTCGATCTTGATATCCTTTGGGGAATCGTCTCGGAAGACCTGCCTCCACTATTCAAACAGTTAGAAAAAATCATTCAAAATTGGGACAAATAGGATTCGAGGAAGTGAAGATGTTTTTATTTTTAATAAAAAGATATTACCTTTTTTGCTTTTTATTCGTTGTTTTTCTCTTCAATTGTCCCTCATTCGTTTTTGCTCATCGTGCCGATTATATCGATGAAACCCTTGTGTATTTAACCGTGGAAGATGGAGGGCTGGAGCCGGAGTACTGGTTCGATTTCGGACATTCCACGGACACTGGACTCGACTTCATTCGGCATAACCTTTCATTGGAATATGGCTTCACTGATCATTTGATGGTGGAAGCAAGGGGAACCTTAAGAAGTCCAAGCAGGGAGCAAACCACTTTTGATTCAACGCGGCTTGAAACCCGTTATCGTTTCTTCGAGGAAGGAGAGAAACTTATTGATTTCGCGGTATCGGGAGAAATAAACACAACGCGGTTGCCGAATGGCACCGATCAACTAGGGATCGAGCCTCGGTTGATCCTTTCCAAGGATATTGAGGCCCTTAATCTAACGTTGAATCTATCGACAGAGATCCCCGTTGTCTCAGCGGCAGCCGAGTTCAACACTTCTTTTGGGATTCGTTACAATACAAGAAGTTTCTTTAACCTGGGATCGGAATTAAAATACGACATGACTACTCACGAGGGGTCAGTAGTTCCCCAAGCATGGATTAAGCTCCCTGAGCACATGACGTTTAAGTTGGCCTATTCCCAGCCCATTGATCTGAACCAAGAAAGTTTTTGGAGATTTGTTTTTGAAGTTGAGTTTCAAACAGGGCCTTCTCATCCGGAAGAAGAAAAAAAAGATGATGATTAATTAGTCAGGTTCACAATAGGGAGGCATTAATTTCGAATTTCTTTCCAGGGGAAAGCCTTCCCCCTGGCCTCGGCCACCTTCGGTGATCCTCGGCACACCCCCTTCTCCTGGGGGGCCTTGCCCCAAACCCCTTACAACCCAAAAATACTCCATTGACCTGATACCATAGTATTGGGTTTATTCTTTTTTCGGAGGGTATCTATGGAGCTATTGGTTGGAGACGTCGCCAAAAAGGCAGGCGTGAATATGCAAACCGTTAAATACTACGAAAGGCGAGGTTTGCTCCTGCCAATTCACCGAAAGGACTCCGGTTATCGGGTCTATGACGAAGAATCCGTCCAAAGGCTGAAGTTCATCAAGCAGGCCCAAGAGTTGGGGTTCTCTCTTCGGGAGATCGAGCAATTACTGGAACTTCGATCCTCGTCTTCCGCCAATAAGTGCTTGAAAGCCGTAAAAAAGGCGGAAACCAAGCTGAAGGAAGTCGGAGAAAAAATGAAACACCTGTCAAAAATGGAAAAGGTTCTTCAAAAACTGATAGCCGACTGCCGCCAGCGAAAAGTCTCGGACGACTGCCCGATTTTGAAATGCTGTGAGGGAGAACCTTGATGGAATAGATTTGTTGTGGGGGCCTGCTTTTGGTGGCAGGCATCCTTTGGTTTTTAGGAGGTGGAAAATGAATGACGAATGCTGTGTGATTCCTGAAAAAGGTGTATGCCCGGTTTGTGGGAAACGTGGACGCGCTACCAGACGGGATGTTCCATCCCTGCATTTAAAGCTGGAAGCCATCGGTAAAACTACCGGATGGAAAGAAGTCTCCGTATGCCTCAATCCCGATTGCGAGGCGCTTTATTTCGAGGGCGGGCAGTGGGTTCTTTACGCCGACTCAAAAACAAGGGTGGGATATAAGGAAAAAGAAGCTCCTCATCCTCTTTGCTATTGTTTCAATCATACGGGCGAGGAGTTTTTGGAACAAATCCGGACCCAGGGGAAGCCGGTCGCGGTGGACAAGATCAAGGCCGAAGTGAAAGCCGGGACCTGTCGGTGCGAGATCACGAACCCCACAGGTGGTTGTTGCCTTGCCACCATCAACGAGTTTTTGAAGCGCAATGCCTCCACCGATGTCAACAACTCTTCCCGTGTCAAAACACTCAACACTAAAGGTTCCGTGAAAATCAAAACATTGGGAATTGTCTCGGCCTTGGCCGCCTCAGCCTGTTGTGTGGGGCCCCTGCTTTTGGCTGCTTTGGGGCTCGGTGGGTTGAGCCTGGGTAGATACCTGGGAGCCGCCCATTGGTATTTCACGGCATTGGGTTTCGCCTTGGTGGGATATGGATTTTTACGTTACTTCAAGGAGAAAAAGTCTTGTGACGCACACGGATGTGCCATGCCAGGCCAAAAAGCCACCTTGTCGGTTTTAATCGTGGCGACCCTTTTTATCAGCGGATTTACCGTGTGGGAAAGCGGAATTTTCGAGAAAGTACAAGTGGATGCGTGCTGTTTGATCAACAACGCGGGAACTACCCACGGCGACAGTACAACTTTGGGAAGCGGAACAATGAAATTCTCAGTCACGGGGATGACTTGCGAGGCATGTGCCCATATCGTCCAAACCGCCGTTCGAAAAGTGCCGGGAGTAAAGAACACGCGGGTCAACTTTAAAGACGGAAAAGCCTTTGTTACGGCTGATCCCAAGGTAAAGACGGAGGACATCGTTCAAGCTGTGAAAAAAGCAGGCTATGGAGCACAAGCTCAATAAGGAGAAGGAAATGGGGCGGAGATATTGGCTCATATTCACACTTTTGGTGGTTTGGTTGATGATTGGTCTTCAAGGCTGTGTCGCCCTTGTTTGTGCGTTGGGCTGTGGTGCGGAGGAGGTACGCTTTTATTAAAAAGTCCTCCGGCTACACCGATTGCCACCCCAGCACGTGAAACAGGAAATGGTCAAAATAATCAAAACTGACCTTAGTATCCTTATCCATATCCTATGGATGCGGTCCTCTTCTAGCACTAAGTGTTGCACTTACTTATTGAGCTTAGGATAATCATTTCATGAAACCCTTTTTCCTCCTGATGGGCGGTGCTTTTCTTGCAATCGCGGTTTCAGCGTGCGCGACCGACTCTGTCATCTTGACCCGGCTCCCAGAGGGCGGTGTCCAGCCTCAGGCCGTTGAGGAAAACTCAGGCGTTGTCCATTTGATATACCTTAAGGGCGACCCCCAAAAAGCTGACGTTCTCTACATCAAATCCTTGGATGGGGGCAGGACCTTTTCAAAGCCGCTCCGGGTTAGCGAACCCAATAAGGGGGCCATGGCTGTGGGCACCGTCCGGGGGCCCCACATCGCCCTGGGGTTGAAGGGTCGGATCCATGTGGCCTGGATGGAAAGCCCGGATACGATGCTTTACACCCGGCTCAATGACAGTGGAACAGCCTTTGAGAAGCCTCGGAACGTCCTGCGGAATGCAAAGGGGCTGGACGGCGGAGGCAGCTTGGCCGCAGATGGCCAAGGCCGTGTCTATGTGGTATGGCACGCGGGGACTCAAGAAAACGAGCGGAAGGTTTGGGTCGCTGTTTCCACAAATGGTGGTCAGACCTTCGCCGCGGAACAGCCTGCTTGGAACCAACTCACCGGGGCCTGCGGTTGTTGCGGCATGAGGGCCTTCGCCGGGGAGGATGGCGCGCTCTTCCTCTCTTACCGTTCGGCCACCGATGGAGTTCACCGGGACGTCTATCTTCTCCAGTCTCGGGACGGCGGTCAGAATTTCAAGGGAGAAAAGGTGGACACCATGGAAGGATCCGTCTGCATTATGAGCACGGCTTATTTAGGGCGGGGACCCCGGATTTCCACGGGCGGGCAAATGGCGCTCATGGGTTGGGAAACTGCAGGCCATATCCATGGCGCTACAATAGACCCCTCTTCTGGGAAGGTTCTCCATAGGATTGAACCGCCGGAAGAGGGCGGCAACTCCAAACACGTGGTTCTCGTTGCCAATGGAACGGGCCGCCTTCTCATGGCTTGGACTGAAGGCACGGCCTGGGATCAAGGTGGGAAAGTAGCTTGGCAAGTCTTTGGAAAAGGGTTTCTTCCTCTCGCGGGAGAAAGGGGGCGCTGGGAAGGGCTTCCGGCCTGGGGATCGGTCGCGGCTTTTGCGCGCCCGGACGGCGGGTTCACAATCGTCTATTGATCTCGCTTCAATGTCAGCGAATCAGACTTGGTAAGGCTCCAATCTTTGAGGCCTTTTTGCTTCCGACAGGGAAGGGTGTTCCCGCATCTTTACCAATCCCTTTTTTCCTTGGACTTATGATGAATCCATTCATTATCGTTCTTCAAAATTGGCCCATAATATTAAATTTTTAAACGATGTAACTTTTTCCTAGGCACAAAAGACCAAGCAACCTTGACAGCCTTTAAAGGCCGAGCG
>CAYXYA010000113.1:0-3198 GCA_964469185.1 uncultured bacterium
CGCCGGTGGCCAGCTTCGGGTTTTTAGTGCCTTCGGGGCGGCTCGTCACTTCCCCTTTGATGGCCAAGACCCATTCGCTGCGGATGAGGTGGGATTGCTTATGAACGGTATCGGCCAATTGGGGGTCGAACACGATCTGGGTGACGCCGTAACGGTCGCGCAGGTCGACGAACACCAGGCCGCCGTGGTCGCGGCGATGATGCACCCAACCCATGAGGATGACGGTCTTGCCGATATCGGCGCCGCGAAGGTCCCCGCACTTGTGTGATCTTTTCCAACCGCCTAAAAACTCAGCCACTTGGTTTCTCCTGGTGAAAATAAAAAAGGCCCCGTAAGGAGCCGCATAATAACATAAGCCCCGAAAGCAATTAACCCCAAAACCCTAAGAAAGTGCCTGCAAAGCGGTCTTTAGTTCCTCCACCGTCATTTCCTTATCTTGGCGCGTGGATAGTTGGCGGACCTTGAACTTGACCGCGCCCGGCGTGAATTCTGTAATGGCGTATTCCAAACCGTTCTCCTGCGCGGACTTCATTTGCTTCACAAAGTCCTTCTTGTCGAGGCCCGTCTCGACCGCGATGTCTTGGGAACGCAATTTCTCAGCCAGCATTTGAATGTCTTTATCCAACTGGCCGTTATTGGCGATATAAACCCGCGACTGAAGAGCGTTAGCCGAAGCGCCCGCTTTTTCCATGAGGATGGCGAGTATCCGTTCAAAACCCAAAGAAATTCCCACCGCCGGAGTACCCTTGGGCCCGCCCATCTTTTCGATCAAACCGTCATAACGCCCGCCGCCGCCAATGGAAAAGGCGAAGTCTTTGTCTTCCACGTTGATCTCAAAAACCGGGCCTGTGTAGTAATCAAAACCGCGAACGAGCAGAGGGTCAAACACTACATTCGCGTTGGGATTAACTTCGTGGACCCTTTGGCGGATGGATTCGATGCGAAGCCAGAGTTCCTCCGCTTTGCCGATCTTGAAATGAACTGGATTTATCTCTTTATTCAAAGCGTTCTTGATGAATCCATCTATCTTGTTCAACACTTCGAGAGAATGGCCAAGCGCGGCGATCTCCTTCCAAACTTGCTCTAGGGGTTGTTTATCCAACTTATCGATGGCCAAGGCGATACCCGCCACACCGGAATCAGCGACCCCCATACCGGTCAACAGCGCCGGCAGGAGTTGTTTGTCGCTGATGCGGATCTTAAAGTTGCCGACATTGAGGGCTTTCAAAACACGGTCGGTGGCCAAGAGCAGTTCCACTTCGTAGTTGTCGGATGCGCCGCCGACAATATCGATATCGCATTGGTAAAACTCCCGGAAGCGGCCTTTTTGGGGACGGTCCGCCCGCCAAACGGGACCGATGTGGTAACAGCGGAAAGGTTTGGGAAGGTCGTTGAAATGATTGCCCACGTAGCGGGCGAGAGGAACGGTGAGGTCAAAACGAAGGGCCATATCGGGAATAGAATTCTTGAAATTATCCTGCCCCATCATTTCCATGATATTTCCAACATCAGAAACTTTATTTTTCAAAAATCCATGTAATGCTTGAGCAAATTCTTCCCCGCGCTTCATCACTTTGAACATCAACTTCTCGTTCTCACCGCCGCCCTTACCCTGCAAGACCTCGATATTCTCCATCGCGGGCGTATCAATGGGCTGAAAGCCGTAAAGCTGGTAGTGGTGCTCGATGAGACGGATAAGCTTTTGGCGCAGAAGGGTTTCCTTCGGCAGCCAGTCCCTCATCCCTTTGGGTGGAACAAATTTGGTGGTGTCAGCCAAGAAGAGTCTCCGAAGTAAAATCGAGTTTCGAGCCACAGATTAACACAGATGATTTTCCATCATCCCAACTTTTTATCAATCTTTGACGAAGACCACAGTCTTCAAAGGCTTGCGGATGACCTGCATGGACCAGGGATGGCTGATGACTTGAGCGAGGATGGCGTCGGGCGCCGGGGACGTGATGGAGTAATGGATCACCGTCCGATCGGCATTTTCCTCCATGCTCACAAAGCGGATGAAATAACCGGCCGTCCCCTTGGTTCCCGCCATCAAAATGACCACCGCTTGCTGGGTAAAGTCGACCGTCGGCATGGTCTGGTCACCCACGAGAGCTTTCCAATATTTCGCGAAAGAATCCTCGTCGGTGACCAATTCCTGGAATTCCTCGTCCGAATAGCCGTTATTGCCATTCCATACCGGCGAGACAGCGAAAACTTTCCGAGGCGCCTTATTCATCACAGCTCTCGCCGAAACGACACTCTGCGCCACGGGCGCGCCGGCCTGCGGTTGCGCGGACTCGACACTTAGTCTTGACTCTGGAACAGCCGATAAAGTTTGGACGTCATTTTTACTCTCACTCTTCGCTTCTTGAGGCGCCGGTTTCTCAGGGGTGGTGGTTCGATCCGTTGTCGTTCCAGCATTCCCCGCGAACGGCTGAGGTTCATTCACTCCCAGATCTTTTTCTTCGTCTTTGGCAACTGGGGGTTTCGCCTTGCTACTAGAAGACCCTTCATACGCCAAGGAATAAGTCTCGGCTCTCGGGGCGGCAACCGCGGCCTTTTTCTGTTTCGGAGCCGTTTCATCCAATTTGGAATCCGCGACCTTCAAAACAGCGGACGGTTCTTCCTCTTTCGCGTAAGCCATCGGCGTGGCAGCCGATTTGGGCGCCTGATCCCGCGCGGATCCTTGCGGCGCGCTTACGTTCTTGAATTCCACGTTCGCTTTCACAGCATTGATCGTTTTGATTTCCTCGGTCGGCCTCGACTTGGGTGTGAACTTCGACATTTCCCGCCAATTGGGATTCTGGTTCAAAAAGATAAAGGTCAAAGCCGCGGCGGTCGCCAATCCCCAGGACGGCAGGACCCAAACCGAACGCCGCTCGGATCTTTCTTTCCCTCCCAAGCGGGCCATGATCTTGCCGTGCAGGTCCGACGGTATTTTCGGCTCGGGCATGGCCTGAAGCGCCAGCCGCAAGTGATCCAACTCCCCCAACTCCAAACGGGCATCGGCACATTCCTTCAAATGCGCGGCGACCAAGTTGTTCTCGCCGGCCGACAACCGGCCCTCTCTATAAAGAGATAAGAGTGGATGGATTTTTTTACAATTTTTCATAACCAATCCTTCAATTGTTCCCGCAGCAGGGACCTTCCCCGCGCGATACGGGATTTCACCGTGCCCAACCCCGTCTTCAAGGCCAGGGC